>JAHDBO010000343.1 GCA_020630355.1 Saprospiraceae bacterium | reverse complement strand
CCGCTACCGTTTTTTCAAATGGGTACAAATCCACCATCACCAAGTCAATCTCTGGGATTTCGTACTGCTGCAATTCTGACAAATGCCCTTCCTCTCTCCTAGCCAAGATACCGCCAAAAATCTTGGGGTGTAGGGTTTTCACACGACCATCCAAAATCGACGGATAGCTAGTCAATGACTCTACTGGCGTCACGGGAATACCATAACTTTCTATTTCACGCTGCGTTCCTCCTGTAGATAAGATTTCTACTCCTTGTCGGTTTAGTTCTTCTGCAATTGCTTTGATCCCCTCTTTATGAAAGACGGAAATTAGAGCCGTTTTAATCGTTTTGGTAGACATACTTTGGTGATTTAAATAGGAATATTATAGCACCCATCTAGGATTGCTGTGAGGAAAAATAGACTTAAAAATAGATTAGGAAGTCACCATGCCGCTTCGCATGATGGCGCAAAAGTAAGGATTATTCTTTTCTAAAAAAGAAAGAATTTTCTAAACATTTCGCAAAATAAATCTCCTGATTGAATGGCTATTATCGTACTCCTAGATGCTCTATGAACGCTTGTCTGTAAATTTTTCCAATAGGAACTTTATACTCCCCCAGAATAGCGGTATGACCATCCACCCCTTCCAAGTGCTTGATAGAAATAACAAAAGATTTTTGAATGCGATAGAATTGCTCCTGAGGTAGTTTTTTCAGGAAAGCGGTCATGGTTTGTGGGGTCAGGATCATGCCTTTATTAGTATGCAACTTCAGGTAGTTGCCATAGGCTTCCACATAGACTAGGTCGTCAAAATTGACTTTTATGATTTTTTTATCAGATTTGACAAAGATATGTTCTGCTGTTATTTCTTCTGCCTTTTCTCCTAGTCGACTGATTGCCCTGTTGCTTGCTTTCACAAAACGTTCAAAAGAAAAGGGTTTCAATAAATAATCACAAACTTCTAAATCGAAGCCCTCTAAAGCGTACTCTTCGTAAGCCGAGGTGATAATTACTTGAGGGATTTGTTGGAGCGACTTCAGCAAACCTAGTCCAGACATTCCTGGCATATTAATATCCAAAAACATAATATCTACCTCATTTTGGTGTAGGTAATCCATCGCTTCGATAGCATCCTCACAGGATTGCTGATGCTCTAGCTGTGGCGTTTGAGCAATGTAAGTCTCTACGATTTGTCGTGCAATAGGCTCGTCATCTACGACCAAACAAGAAAAAGGCATTTCTAGTAATTGATTAGTGAATAATTAAGAAACGAATCGGCTCGTTTATTATTTCCGTTCTAGTCCAGTTTTTCTATAGCGACAGCTTGTCCGCTGAACGCCGCATTGTAAGAAGGCGCATCCAATCGGGTGTGGTCCATCAGTACATTACAATTGACCCCTGCATTTTTTTGGGCTTCCGCCAAACGAATATCTTTATCTCCATGTCCCCAGCCGTGTGGAATACTGACCGTACCTTGTATTATCTCATCCGTTATTTCGGCAGGCACCTCCACTGCGCCAAATTCAGAGTAAACCTTAAGTAAAGTACCATTTCCTATTGCTAGTTGTTCTGCATCAGCAGGATGTATCATGGCAGTACATTTCCTAGAACCGCCTTCCAAAAGCGGCAAATTATGCATCCAAGAATTGTTGCTCCGTAGGTGGCGACGCCCTATCAACTTAAACGGATAAGATGGATTGGCTTTTTCTTGTATTAATGCCTCCACTTTTTTTACTTCTTGCTCAAAAAGCTCAGGCACAAGCACGATACGCTTGTTTTCGGTCATCAATCTTTTTGGGAAAACGGGTTTCAAATTAGAGATATGAATGCCTTCTTTTTTTTCTAGTAGGCGTTTCAAGCTCAAGCCGTCTTTCTTCAATAGTCGTCCTCCCCATTTGCCGTAAGGCCCTGTCTTCAAAGCTAAATCCAACTTGGTTTCAGGATGTAATTTAGATTTGAAATCGCTGATTATTTTTTTAAAAATATTCCCACTGAACAACCGCCGTTGGAGTTCGCCCATGATTTGCCAATCATAGCGTTGCCCTTCCTCTATGGGGAGCGGCGCAGGACTGAATTTAGTGGTATTCTTGGTTGCAACGATGTGTAGCACAAAAGAATAATGCATCGTTTCTAGTCCGACCGCAGGCGGCAAGATAATATTGGCATATTTGGTGGTCTCGTTGAGATACATATCTACGGCTACCATAAATTCCAAACCTTCCAAGGCTTTTTCCACTAGGGTAGAGTTGGGCGCAGAGCGTGCAGGATTGCCTGCAATACACAGAAAGCCTTTGATTTGCCCTTTGCCTGGTGTCAGCATTTCGTCTGCCATCGCTGCGGTCGGAAATTCTCCAACGATTTCCTTGTAGCCATTGACCCGACTTGCATAACGGAATA
>JAHDBO010000342.1 GCA_020630355.1 Saprospiraceae bacterium | reverse complement strand
TGCTACTTTGCCTTGTAGGGCGGTTGAGGCTTTGTTTTTGCGCTTCCAGCGTCTTTTTTTCTTTCCTTTTGTGACCCGTACACTGCTGTAGGCTTGGGATTCTTTTTGTCGTCTTCTTCCATATCCCGTGACGACTACTTCTGAAAGGGTTACACCCTCATTGAGTACGATGTTAATCTCGTTCATGTTACCTACGGGAACTTCCTGGCTTTCAAAACCTGTATAGGTGATTTCTAGTTTATCTCCTTCATTAACCGTGATGCAAAACTTGCCTTCAAGATCTGTCGATCTTCCTATGCTTGTCCCTTTGACGACTACCATCGCACCAATGAGTACTTCGCCGCTAGCATCTGTGACTTGTCCGCAAATAGTCCTTTGTGCGAGTATGTTATTTGTAATAAAAAGACTGAAAATGAGCACTAATATGTTCTTCATGTCTTGAATTTTAGCAATATCTCCTAGGGCTTCGACCTGTTGGTTGAAGCGAGTTTCTATTGGAGAAATATCGTTTGATTAGAAAATTAGAATATCGAGGTTAACCTTCGATTACTAAAACGAGGACTGAGAGAATAAGGGTTGGTAAAGTTGGAAAAATGATTTTTTAGGATAAATATTTAATGCAAGTTGTGTAAAATCAAGTATATTTTAGCCCATCGTTTAACGATTTAGCCACAAAAACGGTTAAAACCGTTAAAAAATGGGCTGTTTTTTCTTTCCTACCGTTAAAACGGCAGGCTAGTTAATTTACTTTTATTGGTACGCAACTTACATTTATTACTAAATATTTGACCTAAAGACTCACTTACTGCACCTGAAAAACAGCGTTGCCGAACAAGAATAGACCTTGGTGCCAGAAACCTCTGAAGAGCGGATTATCGACCATATAAATGACCTTACCTCTGCCCTTATTTTGTACACCAAAGACGGTTGTTTCCTTCATCTTGGTCTGCACATTGCTCCCTACAAAACCAATTGGAATTGGACGCTTACCGATGGTGCCGACATTCCAGATATCTTCAAAATAAGGATAAGCCGTACTACTGGTTTTTAGGCTGAAGTAATGCTTGGGCATACCAAAAGCAAGCGGATGGGTATTGTCCATTTGTAGTTTATAGATAGCGCCCGGGATGCGATTGGAAGTACCTGCTCTTTCTTGCTCTCCGTAAACTTTGAGTAGGTTCTTGTCTTTCTTGTCCTCATTGGATTTTTGCTTGATGTTGAAGCCCGTTTTGCCCTCCAATTTGGCGACAGCCCTATCAATCGCAATCAAACGGCCACCGGCATTGACCCAGTTTCCAATCTTATTAAATTGACTACTATTTAGCTCATTGTAAGAACCTGAAGGCATGATGATGACATTGAAATCTGAAAGTTTTGCTGACCGCAAATCCTTGACATTGATGGTGGCAATGGGGTAGTCGATATGAGATTCAAAGTAATGCCAAGCTTGTCCAAAATCGTTGACACTGACACCGTCGCCCCCTATAATGGCGACTTTAGGCGTTTCCAAAAATGCCATGCTGCCCGAACCAATATCAGGGCCCGAAGTACTGAAACCAGTAGAAAGAGCTTTAATAGCTTTATTGTGCTGCCGTGCCAATTGCTTTATTATTCTATCGTCTAACTTTGGATTATCTGTACGTGTGATAATAATTGCCCCTTGCTTAAAGGAATGGCCACTAGAGATGAAGGGTAGCTGACTAGAACGAACTTTGATGCCGCTTTCAAGGAGGTCTCCTAGGAGGCGGACGTCACGGAGGCTATTCCAGTCGAATGCATAAGCATAGGGCTTGGATTCACTAGGTACATTGGTAGTCGGGAAACGATAGCCTTTTTTGATGTTGATTTTTTGAGTGGAAGCGATGGCATCCAATCCGTAGGCATAAGGTAGCGACCATGCGGTAATATCATAAGTCAAAGAATCTGCAAGCACTGCCTCAGGGTCAAATAAGACTTGCGTCAAAACGGATTTAACTTGGTGTGCAGGGATGACCAAATCTTCATTGTTTAGATTGTATCTGGTCGTTTTGCCAGTCGTATAGTCAAAACCAGAAACGCTACCACTAGCGGTACCGTATTCAATTAAGTGTTGGTCTAGTAAATCACAAAGTGCTTTGATTTTTGCAGAATCGTTTCCTTTTTTGATAATGTAGGATTTGTATTTTCCTTGTGGATTGGAAGCGTGTTTTTTAAAGTAATCCTCAAAATTCTTTACCAGTTCCTTCCGTCCTTCATAAGAAGCTTCAATCGTCCCCATACTGGTCGTGAAATGATGTAAGGCTCGGTTTTTTAGACTGACGATTTCGCCTGTGTTGCTTTCTACAGCCAGTCCAGCTCGACCACTACCACCTTGTTCGTAAGTCATCCCTATCGCACCATTGAAAG
>JAHDBO010000341.1 GCA_020630355.1 Saprospiraceae bacterium | reverse complement strand
CTCGTTTTCGTGAGTTTGTCATCGACCAGCCCGAGTTTTACAATTATACCTATGGGTTGAGGGGGCGGTTCATCAGTCTCGGTTTCAGTTATGGATTTGGGAAAGGAGAAGCCATGGAGTTTAGAGGAAGAAGGCGGTAGTTTTAAAAAAAAACGCCAACGAAAAGAATCGTTGGCGTTTTTTTGTTGTATATGAACATAGATTTAAACCAAGTGGTCTTCGATTTCCATTTCTTGTGGATTCTTTGGATTTGGTCCATACATATTCATACCTGGTGTGCTGTCTTGTGCCCAAAAAACGATTAGGATAATTGTCCCAATTAAAGGAATCAAACCAATCAAATACCACCATCCACTACGGTCGGTATCGTGTAGTCTCCTAACAGCCACTGCTAAACCAGGAAGAAATGCTCCCAAAATATACAAAGGATATAAGATAGTCATTCCAATCATATAGTCAACAATCATCATAGCAATCGCAGCAATCATGTTAAACAGTATAAAATACCAGAACTCGCTCCGTCTAGCACGACCACTAAAATTGACATAATTTTCAGTGAAAGCATTCTTGTAATAATCAATGGGACTCATTTTGAATTGATTTTTTAAGTGTTAAACAATGTTTTTCGAGAAATAAACTTAGGGATATTATTTTATAACAACAAGTCTCAAAAGGAAATACCTTGCAATATTCTTGGATATTTCGTAGCGGCTTCTTTTCCCAATCCTCTCAAAAGATGTTAAATTCGCCCTTCTTGCAGAATTTATTTCACAAAAGATTAAAGCGAATCCTAACCATGAGCCGACCAATTCACGTCCCTTCCGAAATCGGACCACTAAAAAGAGTTATCATTCACCGTCCTGATATGGGTATTGACCGAGTTTCTCCCAACAGAGCGGAAGAATTACTATTTGACGATATTGTACATCTTCCCAAAATGATGGAAGAGCATGATATTTTCACGAAAGTGCTTAAAGCATTTTTAGGAGATGAAAATGTACTTGAAGTAGAACAATTACTATTAGAAGGATTAAATCATAGCGAAGAAAAAAAAGCGGAACTGCTCAAAAACATCTGTGAATTTGAAGAACTACCCAAGCGAGATAAGGATTTATTGTACAGTCTCAACAATGAAGAGCTGAAAGACCTCCTCATTACGGGGTATTGTGAAAAGGAAGATGCTATTCTATTTCCACCTATCCCCAATTTTATTTTCACTAGGGACATCGCCGTTTCTGTCAACGATAATGTCATCGTCACAAAGGCAGCTAAAGAGGCGCGTTTCCGTGAAAACTTCATCACTCGTTTCATTTTTTGGGCACACCCCGATTTTGAGTATTTGACCAAAGAAAACAAACTCATCAACCTCAACCATGTTGATATTTTCCCGCCTTCTCGCAAAGGCGAGCAGGTTTCTATAGAAGGGGGCGATATGATGATTTTGAATGAAGATTATTTGTTGATAGGCACTAGCGAACGCAGTACTTCCTACGGTGTTGACTTATTGAAAGATATTTTATTCAAAAATGGCGTCGTCAAAAACGTCGCACAAGTGAATATACCAGTTGCCCGTTCTTGGATGCATATTGACACCCTTTTCACGCAAGTGAATCACAATCACATGGTTGCCTACAAACCCCTTGTGGTGGATGGCATCGGTGCTAATGTCCGTGTCCATCGTCATACAGGCACTTCCAAGACTTACGCCTCTATCAAGGAATTTATCCAGATGGAAATCAACGACCAGATGGAGTTCATACTCGCTGGCAATGGGGAATCTCCCTACCAAGAACGAGAGCAATGGACAGATGGCTGCAATTTGGTAACTTTGAGGCCTGGCGTTGCGATTACTTACGACAGAAACCCTAGGACAGAAATCGCTTTCAAAGAAAAAGGCTATGCCATCGTCCATGCAGAAGATTTACTACAACAAATCGAAAGCGGCAAAGTCAAAGCAGATGACATACAGAATACGATTATTTGTATTCCTTCAGGAGAGTTATCAAGAGCAAGAGGTGGCTCACATTGTATGACTTGCCCGATAGAACGAGATAACCTGTAACTGCTAGATATTATATTTTAGATATTAGATTGAAAATCATTCTTTTATAGCCTATTGTTTTTACCAAAATCGAAAATAAAATAATGTCTAGTAGCCATGATTTAATCTAACATCAAAATACTAACATCCAAAATCTCATACCTTAATATGTTCACACACGAAACAACTAAGCGGGTACGATACGGAGAAACCGACCAGATGGGCTATCTTTACTACGGTCACTATGCGCAATACTACGAGATAGGGCGCGCGGAGATGATTCGAAGCTTGGGTATGACTTATCGGGAAATGGAGGAGGTACACAATATTATGATGCCTGTGATGA
>JAHDBO010000340.1 GCA_020630355.1 Saprospiraceae bacterium | reverse complement strand
GCTTGGGTTCTCCCAATCGGGAAGAACTACCTGCTGCTAGTACTAGGATGGGTGTCCGCAAAGAGCTTAGTTTTTTGCTACGCAAAAGTTTAGGATGGAGCTAGTCGCTCCATGTTTAGTTTTCGCTTTGCGAAAGCTTAGGTTTTTTGGATGTGGTGCTTGAAACCTTTTGGATTCAACAAATAAAAGAAAATCAAATATGTCCTCTAAATTATTACTAGGCAAAATCTTAAATTTTCAAAACCATATAAGGCATATAAGATTCATATAAGTATCTGGACCTACTACTGAAACTCCTAAAACTACTTAAACTACCAAACTTCCCTACCCCCTCATCGCTACTACTGGATCCATCTTCGCCGCTTGTGAAGCAGGGATAATACCAGAAATAATACCTGTGACGATAGAAACACCAACACCGAGCAAGATATTGCCAGTCGACAGGAAAATAGTATAACCAAACACCGCAGTAGCGGCCTTAGTCCCTGCATAAACAATCAACAACCCAATCGCCCCACCAATCAAGCAAAGAATCACGGACTCTATCAAAAACTCCATCAAAATAACGTATTGCTTCGCACCCAAGGCTTTCTTGATACCAATGATATTGGTTCGTTCTTTTACTGATACGAACATGATATTCGCCACGGAAAACATACCGACCAACATCGCAAAACCTCCGATAATCCAACTAACCAATCCAATTACCCCGAATACTTCTCCTAAGGCATTTTCGATGATGGAAAGGTTATTTAATGCAAAATTATTTTTTTCTCTGGGGGGCAGTTTTCTCCTAGCGCGCAAAGCACCGATGATATCATCTTTGGTTTGTTCCATACTGACGCCTTCCCTTGGCTTAATATTCACTAATCGCCCCATATACTTATTGGTCTTGGCGTTGGTGATTTTGATAGCGTAAGAATAGGGTAGAATAATCGATGTATCAAAAGGAATCGGCGTAAAAAGGACATCCCCCGATTTTTCTATGATACCGACGACTTGTACTTTGTGCCCTAGGATTTTTATTTTCTTTCCGATGGGGTCAATATTTTCCCCAAACAGGTTTTCGGCAATATCGTGTCCCAAAACAACGACGGGCATCCCTTGACTGTATTCTCGTTGAGAGAAATAACGGCCATTTTCAAACTTCACATTAAAAATCTCGGCAAAATCTTCTGTGGATGCAATAGAAACCGCCCCATCTATACTACTAGAACCAAATTCGACCAAACGGGTAAAAAAGAAAACGGAATAATTGACCAATTCTTGGCTAGACACCAGTTCTTGGATGGCTTCATAGTCGGCAAAATCGGGGCGTGGCCGTTTGCGCTGCTCCTCAAACTGTTTTTGAGTTTTTGGACCCCAGTCGTATTTATCCAAATACAATACATCCTCCCCTAGCTGCTTGAAGCTCTGTTTGAGACTATACTCTAGGGAATCCACCGCCGAAGTCACCGCTATCACACAGAAAATCCCTATCGTAATGCCTAAAAGCGACAAGAAAGTACGCAATTTGTTACCTACCAATTGCTGAAAGGCTTGTACTATACTTTCGTAAATAATTTTAAGGAGCATGAACATAGAGACCGAGCTTTGATACCCATCAAAAATAAAGCAACTATTAGGTAGATTTTAAAACATTCGATGAAAGAACCTTTTTTATCTTCTAATCGTTCAAAAAGAAGCAAGGATAATCTTTAGTTTTTACATACTCATTTTGTTATAAACTTTTAATCAATTGGATAATTTTTATCTTTGCTTGCCTTTTCAGGTTTATTGTCTATAACAGCGTACAAGCGCATCTAAAGCCGTTTTATTTTGAAAATGAAACTCTCGAATTTCAATTTCGAGCTACCGAAGGAACTCATTGCCAAATACCCTATGGACAACAGAGACGAATCTCGTCTAATGGTGGTACACAGAGACAGTGGGAAAATTGAACACAAAGTCTTTAAAGACATCATCAATTACTTTGATGATGGTGATGCTTTGATTTTCAACAATACAAAAGTTTTCCCTTGCCGTATGTACGGTAAGAAAGAAAAAACTGGCGCTAAAATCGAGGTTTTCCTTTTACGTGAATTGAATCATGATTCTCGCCTGTGGGACGTTCTTGTAGATCCTGCCCGTAAAATTCGTGTAGGAAATAAGCTTTATTTCAGCGATGAAAATGGCGATGATCGATTAATTGCAGAGGTTGTAGACAACACTACTTCTAGAGGAAGAACGATTCGTTTCTTGTTTGATGGTACAGATGATGAGTTTAATGCAGAATTGCAAACGCTCGGAAACACACCACTTCCTAAGTACATCGATCGTGAGTCGGAGGCATTGGATAGGGAGCGTTACCAGACCATTTATGCAAAAGAGACTGGAGCAGTTGCTGCTCCTACTGCTG
>JAHDBO010000018.1 GCA_020630355.1 Saprospiraceae bacterium | reverse complement strand
TGGTACCGCAGTATACATTCCCATTAGGATAAACTTCCTTGCCTGCAATAGAGCCAATATTGATGATGTGCCCCTTGTGCCGCTTGACCATGTAGGGCGATACCAGACGGGTCATATACAGTAACCCCTTGATATTGGTATCAATCATGGTCTCCCAGTGCTCGAGCTGTCCTTCGTGAATCGGACCTAAGCCCTTTGCTAAGCCCGCATTATTGATGAGCACATCGACTGATTTCATGGTTTCGGGTAGAGACTCAAAGGCGGCTTTGCAAGCTTCATAATCTCGTACATCAAAACACAAAGTTTCGACTTGTACGCCGTAGGCATCTTCCAAGTCCTGCTTCAATGCCGCCAGTCTGTCCGCTCTTCTACCCGTGATGATAAGATGATGTCCACTACGAGCAAATTCGATAGCAGTAGCTTTTCCAATACCAGCCGTTGCACCTGTTATCAATACAGACAATTCCAGTTTTTTTGCAGGTAGAACAGTCGCTTCGGTCGCCTCTATCGGCTTAGATGTAGAAGGGGGAGCTTCGATATGCATCCCATTTTGCTGTAGGATGGCAGCTATGCTTTCTGCCCCTTTTTCGGTGCTAGGAGGGACTTGTTTTTGTTTAGAAACAGCTTGTTGTGCTGCGTAAAGAAAAGCCTCATCGTTTTGTTCCGTCTGTAATTCAGGATTGATTTCAATGGCCTTTTTATAATATTCAGAAGCCAAATCAAAATCTTTGTTTTCAAAATAAATGACCGCTAAATCGTAAAAGGCAAATGGGTGTTTTTCATCTTGTTTGATTACTTTTCTGAGTTGTTTAATGGCTTTTTTGCGCTTACCTCTATGCTCGTGCAGCAAGACCGCCATCTGGTATCTAGCTTCATTGTTATCTTCATCAATAGCAAGGCTTGCTTTATACATATCCAAGGCATATTTCTTCGCCCCTTTGAACTCAAAATGGAGTATATCCGCTAACTTATGCAGCACAGCGGGTTGGTCATTATCCAGTTGGATGGACTGCTCAAAATAATTTTTAGCCAACAAAAAATCTTCCTCTTCCAAAGCAATATTGCCAAGCATATTGTAGGCCTTCAAATATTTTTCATCTTTATTTAAAATATAACCCAATTGAGACTTTACACCCAGCGAATCCGTACCCATCAACATCAAAGCATATCGGAAACGGGCATCCAAGTCATTCGGATTGCCTAGGATATATTCTTCCAATGCCCCCTGCTCCATTTCTTGCAGCGTCAACACGGGTTCGTTGGTAATCAAGTCCTCGACAGATGGTTTCTCCGCTTCAATTTCTGTTTTATCTTCACTGTATTTTTCAACCAATGCCTCCGCTTTTAATTCGATGGCTTTCTGTACAGCTTCTGTTTCCTCCCTTAGTAATGCCTCTTCCTCTACAACAGTTTCTATCGCCTCATCTACCGTCTGAACAGGTAATGTGTTAGATTGGCTTTCCTGTTGTTCTTGCTTAAACTGAACCACCTTGTCAATAAGTTCCCCTTCATGGATTGGGTTGTTGTTTTGTTCTAAAGCAGTCTTCATTTCGTCTGTTCCATTCTGTGTCTCTCTTAGCAAATCCATCCCTGGGATAACCGATAAATCGATTGCTTCATCCAAAACTTCATTTTCCTCAAGCACTGCAGAAGTTGACTTTGCGTCTAAATAATCTTCTATCAAATGAGGTGCTTTTATAGCTTTAAACAACCACTGATAGTCCCCTTTTTCTAGATCTTCTTGATGGATGAATTCTGTCCCACGAAGAATCCGTAAAAACTCTCCTACCTCTGTAGAAATACTTCTTATGATTTTAAATTGTTCGTTATAAGCGGCCTCATCATCAGGAGTAACCTTGTTTTTGCGCCTACGCAATTCTAAATACTGGTCTTGCCAGTGATTCATGTATTGAATCACATTACTGACCCGCTCAAATTTGGTAGGCACTTCACCCGATTCATAACGCCCTGGGACGATGATGCTCTTGAGGCGAGACTTTAATCCGCTATCTTGCAACAGACCAATGACCTCGTGCATACAATCCACATCACGTAAGAAATTATCGCTCAGCACCAAGAAAATTGGTAAGTCCTTTTCTTGTCGCAACTGTTCGTTGTGCGCCTTCCTATGAGCTAATTGTCGGTTGTCTTCCAAGAAGGAAACGGAGACTTTCCTCATTTCTTCCTTCAACTGATGGATATAATTGCGATTGCTTTCGCAGAATATTAGGATTGCTTGCATACCGATTGATTCTATTTAGTAGCCTTTCTAATGTCAGATTAAAAACCATTTTTTATTCGCAGGCTAGAGCCTACACTACGATAACTTAACTTGCAGTGTACTATAACCTCATTCAGCCAAAAGTTCTTTTACAAATGTATCAAACTCCTCTTCGAAGGCAGGAAATTCGCTTGTTGCCGGCCCTGCAAAACCAGTATGAATTTTCCGAACAGCACCTTTTTTGTCAATAAAAATCATTGTTGGGTACGATAAAATATGATTAAGCATCGGCAGCGTTTTAGCTGCTTCAGTTTTACTATTTTCACCTGCATGGACGACCTCATATTCTATATCAAAACGTTTTTTGAAGCGTTTGATTGCTGCGTTCGCTTTTTCTTTGTCTTTATGCTTCTCATAAGCCAGACCAATGACTTTCAAATCATCATTTTTGTTTTGCTTGAGGTAATTCGATAAAAAACGGGTCTCATCGGCACAATTCGGACACCAAGTGCCGATTATCTGTACGATACGTACTTTGTCTTTATAGGCTGGATTGTCGAGGCTGATTTTTTTTCCGTCAAGATTAGAGAACTCAAATTCAATTTTATCATAACCCTCTTTTAAAAACGTCAACTCATCTGGATTGGCTAGGCTCGCTTCTGGGTTTTTCTTAGCCGTCCAAGTATTTTTATAATGCGTTCCAGAGCGGAAAGTGCCAATCATGGTTTCGTCTTCCAGTATTTTAGCTTCAAATAAGAAAGCATGAGAACCATCAAAGACCGATAGATACAGCTTGTTGGCTTGGATGGTCCCTTCCAAAAAACGGTAATCCCCCGTCTCAGTCAAGAAAGTACCTGTCAAATAATTACCATCTTGCTTAAACTCGCCAATTGCTTTGTAAGTGTCAGTTGGGTCATTTAGTTCCGTGAATAAAACTTCCCATTTGCCCGAAACGTCCATGACGGGTGCTTTTTTTAGGTTGGTAAAACGATGGTTCATCCCTTGTTTTGCCACAAAAGGGATAGAATAATTGTCACGGGTGGTCACCACCCATTTCCCTTCAATCACGTCTTCTTCATACAAAGCAGAAATATAAGAATCGTAATAAGGAAAATTGATACGGATGGAATCATCACCAGTTTTTATATCATGTCCATACAAAATATCCTCGCTAGGCACTTTGATGCGCTCCTCCCCGTTGATAATCTCGATTTCCAGTTTTCCGCCCTTGTCAGATAATTCAAAGACAAAAGGCAACTCCCCTTGGGTGACTTCTTCAAACTTCAACTGTTCTTGCGGGATTGGTTTTGCTTTTTTATTAAGCGGACGATAGTTGTTTTCCAACTTTAAGACTGCTCGCCAAGGGCCGGGCGCAAGTACTTCGTATTTATTTTGCATTTGAAAGCAAGACGTCATAAACACAACTATGCCGATTAGTGTGACTATATATTTCTTCATTTTGATTAAATTAGCGAACGATTGACCAAAAATACTATTTCACAGTATAAGGACAAGCAAATCGTACCTGAAGTTTTCAGTTTTATAACTAATGAAGACATCAAAACATTGATATTTTCAATTAAATCTGGCTATATAATTTTGATTTTTACAATAACAACATCATTTTATTTCTTTTTTTCGTCATAAGAAACCTATTTTTGTTAAAACACGGAATATTTTTCCATACTACTAACCAAATTTCTTTCAACTATGTCTTCTAATTGCAGACAATACACATTACTTGTTCTGTTAATGTTCATCGCTTCATTTTCATTAACAGCTCAATCTACTACCTCCAATCTTTCGAGAAACTTTGTAGAGAAAAATTACAAGAATTTCAATCTTACCCAAAAAGATGTTCAAGGCTCAATTATTTCTAGTGAGCACACATCAAGTATAAGTGGTATCCATTACGTCTATTTTAATCAAGCTTTAGATGGGGTGCCCGTGCACAATGCCATTATGAATATCGCTTCTAAAAATGGAAAAATATTCAACCACAATCACACTTATGTAGTGGATATAGCTTCTAAAGTGGAAAGTACTCGTCCAAGTTTGTCCTCAAAAGAAGCGGTTTTAGCGGCTGCTAGTCACCTAGGTTTGAGTGTCAGCAATCTTGCACTTTCCAACGAACATACGGGAAGAGAAGCGAACAAGTATTTGTTTAACACAGGCGGAATATCAAAAGAGGATATTCCTGTTAAGCTGGTCATTGTTAGAGAAAATAAGGGCAAAACAGCTAGTCTTGCTTGGGAAGTAGTCATTAGTGAAAAACGCTCTTCTGATTGGTGGACGGTATTTATTAATGCTAATACAGGTCGCTTTATCAAAAAAGACAACCTGACGATTTACTGTAATTTTTCAGAAAAAGACCATGTCCATAATGACTACTGTAAAGCTGAGGTGAGACGAAGCCCAGCTCAATCTAAAAAATATCAAACGCCCCCTTCGCCAATAGTTCCACGCTCTCACGCACGAATGAGCAATCAATATTTGGTTTTTGACTATCCCTTAGAAAGTCCATTGCACGGCAATATTTCCTTGGTCGAGAATCCTTATGAAAAGTTTGCACCTACTGGCACTGGCCCTGGCGCAACCAATGGTTGGCATCATACAGAAAACGTCAACTATCTCCAAACTAGAGGCAACAATGTATGGTCTAGAGAGGATTTAAACGACACCGATTCGGGTGGGAATGATGTAGACGGTGGCGTTGACTTGGTTTTCAGTCCTTTTTATGATGAGTATGGTAGCCATGCCGATAATTTGGATGCCTCTATTGTGAATATATTTTACTGGAGCAATGTATTACATGACATCCTCTATGTTTATGGATTTGATGAAGCTTCTGGGAATTTTCAAGACACCAATCTGGACAGGGGTGGAGTCGATGGTGATTTCCTTTTCGCTGACGCCCAAGATGGTTCGGGTACCAACAATGCCAATTTTGGTACGCCTTCAGATGGGGGCAATCCAAGGATGCAGATGTTTATATGGAGTTCTTATGCTTCAGATGACAGTGAGGTCACAATAGATTCACCCGCTGGCATTGCAGGCTCTTACATCTTCCGCTCTGCAGATTTTTCAAGCACCGTTGCTATGGTGTCAGGAGAGCTAATTTTAGCTTTGGATGCTGATGGTACCACAAGTATCGCCTGTCCTGAAACACTTCCTTTCCAAAATGAAGCTGATTTAGACGGTAAAATCGTGATGATAGATCGAGGTGATTGTCGCTTTGACGAAAAAGCTCCAGCAGTGGAAGCCACAGGCGCCATAGCTGTCGTTGTTTGTAACAATGAAGGTGGAGGAGTTGCACCAGGAATGACTGGTGAAGTCGCTGTTGGCATACCTGTTATTTCATTTTCAAAAGAGGATTGTGATTTAATTAAAATAGAACTACAATCTAGTACCATTGAATTGACTATCGACATCAAACAAATCAATCCAGATTCTGGATTTGATAATGGAATCATTGCCCACGAATACGGTCACGGATGGAGCACTAGATTGACTGGTGGTGCAAACAACTCGAGTTGCTTGAACGGTGAGGAACAACAGGGAGAAGGATGGAGTGATTATCTGACCTTAATGTTAACTACCAACTGGTCCACCCTATCTCCTACCCCCACAGATGCCAATAAGCTTAGGGGCATAGGAAATTATTCTGCTGGCGGTGGCATTGATGGTCCTGGCATCCGAGCGGTACCCTATAGTTATGATTTTTCTACAAACAATACCGCTGTTTACGACAATCTTGAGGATTTCTCTATTCCACACGGTATTGGTACAGTTTGGTGTACGATTTTATGGGACATGACGTGGGAGATTATATTATTTGACGATTTTATCCAACACGACATTTGGGACACTAGTGTCCAAAAAGGAAATATCGCTGCTATGATGCTTGTTTCCGAAGGGCTTAAACTACAGCCTTGTTCCCCTACTTTTGTTACTTCAAGGGATGCTATTCTCGCTGCTGACCAAGCACTCTTTGATGGGCGTTATAGATGTAAGATATGGGAAATATTTGCTAAAAGAGGAGTAGGAGCAGGTGCCGTAAGTGGAGGCACTTCCTTGTCTGATAACGTAGCTGACTATACTATTCCTGATGGCCTGGACATTATCACATCTGCCGATGCAGCTCGTTATGACGTAGGTGATATGGTAACTGTCAGTATTGAAGCGACTTGTGGTTGCCAAAATCAAGCAGGCGTTTCGATTAAGGAAATAGTTCCTGAAGGATTCACCATCGAACCAGCCTCTACTACTGGGCTTGTCTCTAACGACACTATCACTTGGGACAATCTTAGCTTCAATCCTAATGAGACCCGCACATTCTCCTACACTGCTACGGTCAACGATACTGCTGATGATTCGGAAGTTGCCCTTCTTGTTGATGATTCAATCGACAACAATGCTTCACTGCCTGGAGATTGGAGACTTAGTGGCAACTGGGGGATAAAAGGTTCGCCATCTAGTCAGGTCTGTGACGGTAGAGGGTATTTTGCAAGAGATTTCGATTTCTCCTCGGATAATTCCATCGTGCTGAATATCAACACTTCAGGTAAGGATTTGACCATATTTTTTGACCACAGATACGATACCGAGGCCAACTATGATGGTGGGGTTGTAGAAGTATCCAATGATGGTAAGAATTGGGTAGACATGGGAGATTATTTTGTTGAAAATGGCTATAATAGTTTTTCTTCCACTGTAGGTAGGAATATGTTTTCGGGCAATAGTGGGTCGGAATGTATCTCTTCAGTTATTGAATTTGATGAACTTTGTGGTCCGCTTCAAATTAGGTTCAGAATGTTGACCGACCCTGCGGTAGGAGGAGTGGGATGGTTAATTGATAACGTAAGGGTTTTCTCCGTAGACGGCATCAAAACTGATACCAAAGCATACGATAGTGATGGCAACTTGCTCGATAATAGCTGCGCCTGTTCAATCATCGGTGATGCACAGACGACACCGACCAATGAAATCGCAGACCGCTCAAGTGATGTCAAATTATTCCCTAATCCTGCTTCTTCTTCTTTCTTAATTCAAACAAATGGATTTGAAAATGAGGATTATGAGATGAGTATTCTATCTATCGATGGTAGAGTCATCAATGCTCAAACGCTTAATGGCAATAACTTAAATGATGGTTTTGCCATTGATGCTTCTGGTTTCTCGGCGGGTGTTTACTTCGTCCAGTTGAAGGGAAGTAATTTCAATGCCGTACAAAAACTTATTATCAAATAAGCTGTACACTTGATACAAAAAAAACGCCCCTCAAAAAATTGAGGGGCGTTTTTTTTGTACCGCAGCCTAGGGTTTTTAAGTCCTATCCTTCCTCATTAATTGGTTGCAACTTTGAGATTGGTCTCAAAACCATTTGAATAGTAGATTTCCCTCGATCTTCGATCAAGACAATTTTATTTTCTTTGAGTGATTCCACTAGGGCATCCTGATGGTGTCTTACCGTAATCAGCTCAATCCCACTATCTTTTACAACATGAAATTCGTCTTTCATTTCCTCCATCACCTTGTTGATGCGGTACGGTGCATTCTTAACACAAACCGAAAAACTAATCGCCTTATTCTGCATCATATTCACTTTCAGACGATGCTTTGCAAATAAGGTGAAAAGTTTACCCAAATGGTCTTCTGCCACAAAAGAAAAATCCTTTGTAGAAATGTGCAGTAATGCCTGATTTGGTTCTACGACAACCACGGGCGGATAATTGAGCTCTAAGTCTCCCGAGATCACAGTTCCTGCGCCTTCTGGATCTAAAAAGGATTTTACAAAAAGAGGAATATTTTTGTTTTGAATGGGCTTAATCGTCTTAGGATGAATCACTTTCGCACCATAGTAAGTCATCTCTATCGCTTCTTTATAGGAAAGCCTATCTATCTTCGTCACGTTCTTGAATCGACGAGGATCTGCCGTCAAAATACCAGGCACATCCTTCCAGATACTCATCCCCTCTGCATCCAAGCAATAAGATAAGATAGCTGCCGTATAATCCGAACCTTCTCGCCCTAGTGTTGTGGTGTGATTCTCCGAAGTCACTCCTAGGAAGCCTTGTGTCACCGCTCTTTTTTTATTTTTTAAAATAGTTGGAATTTTACTTTGCGCATTAGCGAGGGTCAGTTCCCAGTCAACTTTCCCCTCTCGATAAGTATTATCCGTCTGTATAATATCTCGAATATCCAACCATTCGTTTTCATATCCTATCTCGTTCAAATAAGCCGATATGATCCGAGTAGAAACTAGCTCTCCCGTAGAAACAATCTGGTCATACACATAATCATAGCTATCATGGACTTCGTCTTCAATCACCCACTCTACCTCTACAAATAAATCATTGACACTTGCTTTTATCGCATTCCCGTCTTCAAATAATTCATCAATTAATTCGTAATGTTGAACTTTAACAACTTCTAGCAACTTGAAAGGGTCGTCCGTTTTATTGTAGTAAGCTTCTACCACTTTTTCTAAAGCATTCGTTGTTTTCCCCATTGCAGAAACGACAACGACTAAATCCTCTCCCCCAAACTTTGACAAAATCTCACCTACATGTTTGACCGCATCCGCATCTTTTACCGATGCACCACCAAATTTATATACTCGCATTCTTTCTATTTTGATAAAAATTAGGAAGACAAATGTATTATGGAAATACACGATATTCAAATTAGTTTACGAAAGGCGTTATTTTTTATTTAATTTGAATTGGAATTGATTGTTTTTATCAAAAATCTAAAAAAGAGCTTATTTTCATGCGCTACTTTATCATTACCATATTATTCCTTTTACATCCCCCTTATCTGATTGCGCAAAGTCAAGCATCAAAGCAGTTATCCAGTCAAATCCTAGAACTCCATCAAGAAGGAAAGTTAGACTCCGCTATTTTACTCACAAAAAATGGGATTAAGCTTTCAGAGAAGGAGAATAACAATATTTCATTGATTAAGCTGCATCAAACACTTGCTTCTTTTCAGCTTTTGAAATACGATTTGGAGGAAGCACAAAAAAGTTTGGATTTTTCCAAAACACTTCTAGAAACTCTACTAAAAAATACGGAACCTGATTCAGTCACTCACGAACTATACGCTTACAATTTCGATAGACTGGGGATGCTTGAATCTTATAAAAAAAATGCTCAAAAATCATTGGAATACAGAAAAAAAGCAGCTGAATATGCCGACTCAAAATACGTAGGGAATCTAAATATTAAAGCTAATTGTCAGAATGGCTTAGGGAATGCTTATATCGACAACAACATGCCTTCTAAAGCGCTCGAAGCTTTCGAGAAAGCCACCCAATATAGAAACGAGTACACAGCAATAAATAAAGAACAAGACAAAGAACTACGAAAGGAACAAAGACTGCTTATTGCCCAGTACAAAAACAATATTGGGGTCTGTCATGAGTTGCTCGAGGACTTTGATAAAAGCTTATACTTCTATCAGGAAGCTTATGACATCAGAAAAAAAGCCTTGCCTGAAGACCACCCCTCTATTGCTGAAAGTCTCTATAATCTCACCTTTGTTTATGCCCATAAAGGCTATTATGAAAAAGCTTTTGCTTACAATAAGAAATCACTAGACATACTCAAAAAACAATATGGGGAGAACCATCCAGAGATGATTGACATACTCAACACGATGGGGAAAAACAAACTGAACTTAGGAGATATTGGGCAAGCTCAAGTCTATTTTGAGGAGGCTTTGAATATACATCATTCCGTTTTTGGCGCAAAAATGAGTAATGATATTGCGGAAGTTTACTTGAATATAGGAGAGGTGGAATTACTCAAAGAAAACCCCGAAGCAGCACTTATAAACCTTGACAAATGTTTGATTCATTGGCAAGATTATCCTCTAAAACAGTCCAATGTACTGACTCACACAGCAACAGCTTATGCCTTGTTGGAAGAGGAAGAAGCTGCAATCGAAGCCCACAACAAATCTATCTCTACACTAGAGAACAAAGAGAATCACCTACACTCTTACGCTTCCGCCATGCTCAACAAAGCAAGGTATCTAATTGAACGGAATCAAGTCAGAGAAGCACTTCCATTATTGGAAAAATCAAAAATCATACTCGAAAATGGCGATGTAATACAAGCTAGTATGCTTGCGGATGTCTACTTACTGCTGGCAGAAGCAAAGATTGAGCATGAAGTGCTTTTTAAGGATTACCTCCAACAGGCTAAAGCGATTTGTCTGGTTTCATCCAAAGAAACGGAGCTTTCACAATTAGTGTTTGAAGATGAGTACATCAAAAGTTTTGAATTGGAAGGGGATTTTTATGCTCTTGGGGATAAAGATTTGCAAAAAGCGATAGATAAATACAATGCCGCCTTGAGCATCAGTTTTGAACGTAGACGTAAGTACGAATCTGAAGGTTCTAAATCAATGCAAACCAAAGAATCAAGAAAAATTATCAACAAAATACTAGCTTGCTATCAGCAACTGGATACTAATGAAAAATCAATCCGTAATGCAGTTTTCAAAATTATAGAAAAAGCCAAATCTCAAGCCTTGAAGGAAAATATCAGAGGACTGCGCAATGATAGATTCAGTGGAATCCCAAGGAATCTAACAAGGGAAGAACACAAACTTCAGGTAGAATTAGATTATTGGAAGAAAGAGCTATATTACCAATTAGAAAATCGGGCCGAAGACAGTATTGTTGCCTCTACCAAGACCAAGATTTTCAATTTCAACACAGCCCTTGAGTCCCTTCAAGCCGATATTAAACAGGGTTACCCTGATTATTACAAACTCAAGTACGTCACCGAAGCGCACGATATTGAGACAATTCAATCCGTTCTAGCAACTGACGAAAGTCTGATACAATATTATATGCAAGATAGCCTCTTGTATATTCTCCTTGTCAATGCGGAGAACAGTAGTTTTCATACTAGAAAAATCAGTAAAGATTGGTCAGTACTTCCTAGTAAAATATTGGATGCAATCCATAAAAAAAATAATGCTGCTTTCATCCGGAGCAGTCGCCAACTCCACGCTGTATTACTAGGAGATTTAGCTCTAAAAAAGAATCTCATCATCATCCCAGACGAAAGCCTGAATATTCTTCCTTTTGATTTGTTATTATCTTCAACTGTTGAAGCGAATGCTGCGCTCAAAAGCTGGCCTTTTGCACTCAAAAAACACAATATCACAAAGCACTATTCTTCGGATTTGTTCTATGAGGAAAGATTATACCAAGACGCCACAGAGAAAAACCTAATTAGTATCGCTCCAGATTATGACAGTACTGCTTATGCAGTCTTACCTTTTGCCAAAGAAGAGGCAGAGTCGATAGCCGTACTCATGGAAGGAGATGCACTTATCGGAGAAAAAGCGACGAGTCGTTCTTTTTGGTCGAAAATCAGGCTTTATAACATTGTTCATCTCGCTTCTCATGCTGTACTAGACGACCAAAACCCCCTCTACTCAAAACTCGTTTTCTCTCCCCAAAAGGATAGAGAAAACTTCATACATACAGCGGATTTATACCGTTTTAACTTACAAGCTCAAATGGTGGCACTAAGCGCCTGCAACACGGGAGCCGGCCGCCTTCAAAAAGGAGAGGGAGCCATCAGTTTGGCGAGGGGCTTTGCTTACGCTGGATGCCCTAGCATTTTGATGTCCAACTGGAAAGCTCACGATGAATCAAGCAAAACCATTATGCAGTCTTTTTATACCTATCTAAAAGAAGGGCTTTCCAAATCACAAGCGCTCAACCTCGCCAAACAAGACTTCTTGAACAATGCCAACACTATCTATGCCGCTCCTCTATATTGGGGTGGTTTCGAGATTATTGGCAACAATCAAGCTTTACTAGCAACTAGTCCTTTTTATTTAAAAAGTCATTTCATTCTGGCAGTGCTATTATTTTTGATACCGCTCTTCTATCTTCTTTATAGAAAATTCACCTAGGCTTAACCCAATAATTTTCAATTGATTGGAACTATTTGTTAACTTCATCACGTTATAAATCCATTGTCACGTGGCAGTGCAAGGAACTTCTAGAAGTTTTTTTCTGAAACTAAAACACACCCAATCATGAAATGGCGTAGGCTAAATGGTCAGAAAATCGAACTGCCCATCAAAGAAAAAGTAGAACAAACCATCATTAAGGAAACTAATGACGGACATCAACTCAAAGTCTGCATTGGTACCGACTCACAGGTCAAAGGTGGCACAGTTGAATTTGCGACTGTGATTGTATTCCTTAGGGAAAAAAAAGGTGGCTTCATGTACATCAGCAACAGTAGTACGAATCAAAAAATGGGTATCCGTGAGCGGATGATTCTAGAAGTTGCCAAATCAGTCGAGGTGGCTTATGCACTTTGCGACTTACTGGACAAATACAAGGTCGCCCTAGAAGTACATGCCGACATCAATACCGACCCACACTTCCAGTCGAATGTCGCACTGCGAGAAGCGATGGGGTATATCTTGAGCATGGGATTTGTGTTCAAAGCCAAACCAGATGCTTTTGCAAGTTCTAGCTGCGCAGATAAAATGGTCTAAGCAATTAAACCCAATAGATTTTATCCTAAAATCAGATATTAGTAATTAGTCTTTAGATACTAGATTGAAAATCATTCTTTTATAGCCTACTGTTTTTACCAAAATCGAAAATTAGAATAATGTCTAATGAAAAAGGGCTTTCCAATTACTTGGGAAGCCCTTTTTAATTTGAACAAAGGGAAGACGTTGTCATAAAAAATTGACTATTTACTTCATTCGGTTTTCGGTTCAAAATTAAAAATGAACTTCTGATTACTTAACGCCTTACTTTTTCAAATATAATTAATTAATTCTGTTTGGACAAACCCCATTCCACCTAAGCTCTAATATCACTTATTTTTTTGTGACAATTCAACAAAGACTAAATTAGATTATTTTTCATTGAAAAACATCAAAAATACACCAGACAATATAGAATTAGGCGATAATTTAGTTATTTTGTTTTTATCACAATACAAAGGAATCAATGACAATTTTTTTCGGTTTAGAACTAGACGATAGAATAATAAAAACCTACCAAACAAGTCAAAACGGCATTCATTATTTTGGTCTTAAAAAGCTATTGAGCTTTCTAGAATCAAGCACGGGCAATGTACAGCACCTCCCAGATAATGACTATTTAAGAGCCGAACAATATCGTCAAGTTCTTTCCAAGTTCCTAGCAACAGAAGCAGATTCCACGCCCTTTTTTAAGGCTTCCTTTCTGGCCGACCAGCTCGCCACTGCCAAAACCCTGCTCGCATCAAGGGACGAACTAAAAATCCATGGATTTGATTTTGAACTAAAACAAAACTGCCCCAATCGTATCCAATCTTTTTGCCAATTAGAGGCATTAATAGATGGCAAACTTGACCCTGGGTTTGCTGACAGATGGACAAGCAGTACGCATTTATTTCAGCAATGTGATTTAACTTTTGAAACGCTTGTCCACATTGAACCTTTAGAATTATTGCCTTCTTTTGTTCAAAAATGGTTTGAAGAACTACGAGGAAGAGGTGTCCTAATCCAACAATTCTCGGATACTTTAGCCAAGAAACCTGTAACTAATAACGATTTACAACTTTTCAAAAACAGCCTCCTATCGAGTACAAATCTAGCAGCGGATACACTCGCAAAAGATGGCTCTCTAATCTTGTTTCAAGCCAAACGAGAAACGGATTTGGCTCGATTCATCGCACAGTTGAAGGATTTAAACCCTGATTTTGCGCCAAGCTGTATTATCCCTGATAAGAATAGGGCACTTGATAATGCGCTCATCCAAGAAGGATTACCCAGCCTAGGGATACTCTCCGCTTCTCTAGGGCGGCCTACCCTTCAGATTTTGAAATTGGTGACCGCCTTTCTTTGGAATCCTATCGACCCGATGAAAATCATGGAGTTTGTTTCTCTAGCGGTCAAACCCATTGACGACAAACTAGCGGCAGTCATCGCCAAAGAACTCGCACGCATCCCAGGAATTGGAGGCGATAGTTGGTCTAGAACCATTGCGATTTTCTTTGAAGAAATGAGGGAGAAAGCAAAAAGCGATAAAAGCATCGACCTCGGAAAAATCAGCTTTGACTACGATTTTTGGTTCAAGCGAAAGCGGTATAATATCAATACCAAAGTACCGAAAGAAGACGTCGTTCAGATTTTCGAGCAGGTGCGCAATTGGTCAATCAAGGCTTTTGAAGATTCCAATAGCAAGACCACTTCTATCCTTGTTTTGAGTGAGCAAGCCAAACGAATGTTGGAACTACTGGCAGCCATCCCTGAAAATGATTTGAGTTATTTGGAACTAGAGCGCATCGTGCGGGCTATCTACGAACCTGCTCCCGTTCAGTTCAAGGAAGAAGAACTTGGACATCTGCCCTACACCCACCTCAACACAGCAGTACTAAACCAGCCCTCGCAATTGCTTTGGTGGAATTTTTCTGAAAAAGAACCTGATTATTTCTTCTCTAAATGGTATAAAAACGAGCTTGAATATCTCCATCAAAACGATGTTTTTCTCTTCTTACCAAAAGATAAAAACCAACTCCTGACTTGGCAAAGAAACCAGCCCATATTCCAGACACAACAACAGCTCCTTCTCACTTATGCATCGTTTGTCAATGGAGAACAAGTGCTCCCCCACCCTTTGATGGGCAACCTGAAAGCCCAATTCAAGAATCTAGATGCGGTCACTGTCGATATTGATAGCAATCAAAATATGGACTGGCTCGGTCAATTTTTCACCGTGCCCAAAAAAGAAGCACTCGATATATTATCTAGCGAACAGCAAGCACCATTCATTACCATTCCTACAAAAGGAGTGCTCGCCCAACGGGAAAAAGAATCGTACAGCAGCTTAGACGACCTCTTTTATTATCCTTACAAATGGGTGTTCAAACACCAGTTGGCATTGTACAAATCCT
>JAHDBO010000339.1 GCA_020630355.1 Saprospiraceae bacterium | reverse complement strand
ACTCCCATAAAAA
This sequence comes from Saprospiraceae bacterium, assembly GCA_020630355.1. Taxonomy (GTDB): domain Bacteria; phylum Bacteroidota; class Bacteroidia; order Chitinophagales; family Saprospiraceae; genus JAHDBJ01. Next base: position 2,404 of record JAHDBO010000339.1, on the reverse strand, counting down.
CGTAAAAATCTGTGCTTCGCATGCTGGTTTGACACTAGGAGAGGATGGGGCGACCCACCAGATTCTGGAAGATGTTGGGATGATGAAAATGCTACCGGGGATGACGGTTGTCAATCCATGCGATTATAATCAAACCAAAGCCGCAACGATGGCAATTGCAGAACATTATGGTCCTGTTTACTTGCGTTTTGGAAGACCGGGCTGGCCTGTGTTCACGGCAGAAGACCAAAAATTTGAAATCGGCAAAGCGATTTTGATGAGTGAAGGGGCAGATGTGAGTATCTTTGCGACTGGTCACATGGTCTGGCAAGCAGTTGAAGCGGCGAAAGCATTGGCGGCAGAAGGTATCAGTTGTGAATTGATTAATGTACACACTATCAAGCCGCTGGATGAAGAGACAATTCTAGATTCTGTAAGCAAGACGAAATGTGTGGTTTCTTGTGAAGAACATCAGAGAAATGGTGGTTTGGGCGACAGTATTGCCCAATTATTGATGCGGAAAATGCCTGTTCCAATGGAATATGTTGCCGTCAACGATAGTTTCGGAGAGAGTGGGAAGCCTGCGGATTTGTTGGATAAGTATGGCCTGGGTGTCAAAGATGTAGTGGCAGCTACGAAAGCAGCTTTGGCTAGAAAATAAATAAGAACGTATTTTGCCGAAAGGCTGAAAAAACAAAGCATCCCAAGGTCATTCCCTTGGGATGCTTTGTTTAGAATCCTCCTATTCTCTCATTTTCTCATCTTCCAAGATATTATGAAATTCAATACAAAAGTCATCCATTCGGGTATCAAGCCAGACGAGGCGACAGGGGCGGTGATTACACCGATTTACCAAACTTCGACTTATGTTCAGGCGGCACCTGGTGACCATAAAGGCTTTGCGTACGCACGTACGCACAACTTGACCCGCAAGACTCTAGAAGACAGCATTGCCACTTTAGAGAATGGTTTTGATGCAGTTAGTTTTAGTAGTGGTTTGGCGGCAATGGATGCTGTATTGAAATTGCTAAAAAGTGGAGATGAAGTACTCTCTACGAATGATATATACGGAGGTTCATACCGTTTGATGACTAAAATTTATAATAAATTTGACATCAAAACGACCTTTGTGGATATGCAAAATCCAGCTAATATCGAAAAGTATATTACGAAGAAAACCAAGCTGATTTGGATTGAGACGCCCACCAATCCAATGCTTAACATTATAGATATTAAAGCGGTTTGCGCCATTGCGAAAAAGCATGGTATTTTGACTTGTGTCGATAATACCTTTGCTTCGCCTTATTTGCAGGTGCCGATTGATTTGGGGGCGGATTTGGTATTGCACTCAGCGACAAAGTACCTAGGAGGGCACTCGGATGTGGTGCATGGCTGCGTAGTAGCTCGGACAGAAGCACTGACGAAAGACTTGCGTTTTATCCAAAATGCAGCGGGTGCGATTCCTGGGCCTCAAGACTGCTTTTTGGTGTTGAGAGGAATGAAAACCCTGCACTTGAGGGTCGAGCGGGCTTGTGAAAATGCCAAGCGGATTGCTAAGATGCTGAAGCGACATCCTAAGGTGAAAAATGTTTATTATCCTGGTTTTAAAGACCATAAAAACCATAAAATAGCAAAAGAACAAATGCGTCATTTTGGGGCAATGGTTTCTTTTGATTTAGAAGATGACACTTTTGAAGCAGCTTCCAAGGTGTTGAGTAAAACCCGTTTTTTTATCTTGGCAGAATCTTTGGGAGGAGTGGAGTCTTTGATTGGGCATCCTGCTACGATGACACATGCTTCAATCCCTAGGAAAGAACGACTAAAAGTCGGCTTGACAGATTCATTGATTCGTCTAAGTGTAGGGATTGAAGATGCGGAGGATTTGATGGAGGATTTGGAAAAAGCTTTATTGGAATTGTGATTTTTTGAGAAGGCCAAAAACCGAGCATAGTATTTATGCTCGTCTTTTTTATGCTTCTATTTCTTTTGCGATAGTGAAATAAAAAGTCGTTCCCTGTCCGACAACCGATTCTAACCAGATTTGTCCACCATGACGGTCTACTATTTTTTTGCAGATGGCAAGCCCCATACCTGTTCCTATAAAGGAATCCCTAGCGTGCAGCCGTTTGAATAGTAGAAATATTTTTTCAAAAAACTTCTTCTCTATACCGATGCCATTATCTTTGATGGAGAACAGCCAACTGTCCAATTGGTCAATACATTCAACTTCAATAATAGGGCTTGTGTTTTCTTTTTGAAATTTAATCCCGTTGCCGATAAGATTGAATAGGATTTGCTTGAACTTGATTTTGTCAGCGGTGATTTTTTTGGGGAAGTGTCTGCAAATAATTTTAGTACCAGTCTTTTCGAGGTGAAGGTGAATATCCCCTTTTATGGCATCGATGGCGAGCATAGGGTCAAAATT
>JAHDBO010000338.1 GCA_020630355.1 Saprospiraceae bacterium | reverse complement strand
CCTCACTAGAAAAACCATTTTGACTTCCTACCTGACCAATGCCTGCCAAAGTCGTCACCGCTCCTTCTGGGGTCATTTTACGAATCAAATGATTCCATTCATCTGCTATATAAATCATCCCATCTTGACCTACATGCAGACCATACGGACGATGGAACTGTGCATTCCGACCAGTGCCATCTACCCAACCTGTTAGATAAGGAGTACCCGCTATCGTACTTACATTGCCATCCGTGTCAATCTTTCTGATGATATGTGTCAAGTGGTCTGCTACATAGATATTTCCTTCGTCATCTAGGTCAATCCCAGTTGGATTTCCGAAAGTAGCATTGGGTCCATAACCATCGGAAGTACCAAAGTTGCCCGTACCTGCGATAGTAGTGACGGTTCCGTCAGGAGTGATTTTTCTAATTTTATTATTTCTCGTATCGGCAACAAAAACATTCCCATTATCGTCCACCGCAATGCCCCAAGGCTCATAAAAGCGCGCTTCGTCACCTTGCCCATCTTGCCCTCCTATCAATTCATTGGCACCTGCTAGAGTGGTCACTTCTCCGTCTGGTGTCATTTTGCGTATCGTATGGCTCCATCTATCAGCCGTATAGGTGACACCATTCTTATCAACCGCCAATCCATGTGGATTATTAAACAGGGCTTTTGTAGCTGGTCCATCTACATGGCCTTCTACTTCGGGTTGTCCTGCAATCGTGATTACCAGCTGAGCGGGCATCAAGGTTGGAATAAGAAAAATCAAAAAAATTAGGAATCTCATCGGAAATCGAATTTATATTCAATCTCTAATATTCAATTCCTATGCCCTTTTTTAAAACACTGAAAAACAATAGATTGTGACATCAGAAGACCTAAATCATTTCCACTAGGAATACTAATTTCCGATTTTGGGAAAAAAAGAAGAGGATTGTTTTTTAAAAAAAATCAACCGCTCGGGAACCAATCGTCTCTCATTTTAGATTATAAGCATAACAATGTTCAGTATTGCTTCGTATTCCAAATGGAAGGACATCAAATCCTAGAAAAGGGACTGCGTCCAATTGTTCACTTGATTACGGTGCTGTGTCGGCAATGGCTGCCAACTCGGTTGTCTCCCGAGGATATGCGGGTTCGAGTCCCGTCAGTACCGCTAGATTGATAAATGTAGTAAGGGTAACGTATGCCCCCTTCATTCCATTCTTTTATCAAATTATTAGCAAACAAAAAGCTCTCTGCATTGGCAGAGAGCTTTTCTAATATCTTGAAGATAAATAATTGTTTATCCCAGTGCATTCACATGCTTCGTCAACTTGCTTTTCAAGTTAGAAGCTTTGTTTTTGTGAATCATGTTGTTTTTTGCTAAGCGGTCTACTAGAGAACATACCTTTGGCAAGAATTTTTCAGCTTCTGCTTTGTCTTCCAAATCTCTCAACGCCTTGATAGCTGTTCTAGTCGTTTTTTTGTAAAAACGGTTATGCAAACGCTTCTTCTCGTCTTGACGTGCTCTTTTCTTAGCGGATTTATGATTTGCCATGATTTATAATTATTACTTTTTCGAATCGGATTGCAAATGTAGGACGAAAAATGTTTATAATCAAAACTTTATTCAATTTTCTAATAAAAATCTACTTTCTTCCAAAATCTGCTGGTATTTCACCCCACTTTTTGGTCTCCCATTTCAGGATTGGATTTTTATAGGTATTGCTTTTGAGCCAATCTTCCGCTCTTTTTATCAGTGTGAAGAGGATTTTATTGGACGAATTGAGCTTCATGGTCGTTTTACAGTGTTTTTTCTTGACCCAGCCCATGGCGATGCGAGAATCTGAATAAATCGTCAAATTATGCTTCCCTTGTTGCTTTAGCCAAGCCAGCGCATGTACCAAGGCCAAAAATTCCCCCACGTTGTTCGTACCTCCCAAGAAAGGACCTTGATGAAAAAACGGATGTCCCGTAGAGGTATCAACCCCTTGGTACTCCATTTTGCCAGGGTTGCCGCTACAAGCCGCATCAACAGATATACTGTCCCAGACCACTTCGTGTCGAAGTTCATCAGGCATCGTATTGACTTTAGATTTTGCGGATTTGCCAGAAGCAATATGCTCACTAAAATTACCATGATAAGCAGACTCTGCTTCTGATAGGCTTTTGAAAGATTTATACTTCGCATTAGGATAGCCTTTTACGGCCAGTTGGCATTTGCCCCAACTATCAAAAATCCCCGTCTCATTGCCCTCCCAAACTACATAATATTTTTTCGATTTTGCCATTCGTCTATGGATAGGTTTTAGATATTTTCAATCCAAATTGCGTAAACTCGAACCTGATTCAGCCATTGTTCTAGCGTTGGAGCAGTCAAATCACGTCGCCTTCACGTCGTTCAAAAACCAATTTCGCCACGTCTGTTTTTGAAGTAAATACTTTGTCCAAA
>JAHDBO010000017.1:12092-15269 GCA_020630355.1 Saprospiraceae bacterium | reverse complement strand
TAGATAATCGTATTTGCGATTGCTGTCAGACGGGCGCTGCTTCCACTCCTAGTGGGATGCTCGTTGCCTATCGAGACCGTTCAGATAAGGAAATTCGAGATATTTCTTTTGTCAGACAAAGCAGTGGGCAATGGTCTACGCCCGAGACCGTATTTGATGATAATTGGCTGATTGCCGGTTGCCCAGTCAACGGCCCTGCTGTGACTAGCCAAGGTAAGGATATTGCCGTTGCTTGGTTTACAGGAGTCGATGAAGGAAAAGTACAGGTTGCCCTTTCGGGAAATGGAGGGATTTCTTTTGAAAAGCCGATTCAATTGAACCAAAACCCTGCTGTTGGTCGAGTTGATACTATTTTCGACGATGAAGGAAAACTCTTTATTACTTGGATAGAAACCAAAGGGGAACGAACATTTATATATTTAAATACTATTTCTAAAGGAGGAATATTGGGAAGTAGAACTGAATTACTGGAGACAAGCAGTTCAAGAAAGAGTGGTTTCCCTGTTTTGACGAAAGTCAATAAGCAGCTACTCATCGCCTGGACAGACATCACGGAACAACAAGAGACACAAGTCAAAACAGCATTGATTAATAGACTTAATTCTGAATGAAAAATTTTGAATTTTGAATGACCCAGAACTATTTAAATTACTAAGTTTCATAAACCTGCTTGCTCAGGCAGGCTCGCTATACAAAATCATTTAGAATAATTACTAATACCGTATCTGATTTCTAGATTTGAAGTCAAACAATCGAATCAAACCTGAAACAATAGTGGCTAGAGCAAAGGCTGCGGTAGCAATATAAATCATCAACATAATAAAATGGTTTGCTGGTCTCGTGGGTTCACTTATAAGACCAAGCAAACCATTTCAGGTCACAATATTTTGAAATGAATTTTTTATTTTCATTTCAATTTTAATTATTAGATTTTATTCTAAAATCAGATATTAGTAATTAGTCTTTAGATATTAGATTGAAAATCATTCTTTTATAGCCTAATGTTTTTACCAAAATCGAAAATAGAATAATGTCTATTCTTTAAGAACTATTTCCCTTTGAAGTTGGCTTTGCGCTTTTCTACGAAAGCCGCTGCCCCCTCCTTGAAGTCCTCCGTATCACAGATGCGTCCGAAAGCCTCCGATTCCCCTGCGAAGCCATCTGCATCCGACTTGTAGTAATCATTAACGAGTTTAATCGTTTCAGAGACCGCAATGGGTGCTTTGGTAGCGATTTTTGCAATGATTTTTTGCGCTTTAGGAATACCCTCTCCTTTTGGTAAAACGTAATTGACCAAATCATACCGCAAGGCCGTCTGAGCATCAATCATATCCGCCGTCAATAGCAATTCCAAAGCTTTTCCTTTACCCATGTACCGCACCAAACGCTGTGTCCCTGCATAGCCCGGTATAATACCAAGGTTGACTTCTGGCTGACCAAACCGTGCGTTTTCTTCTGCAATACGGAAGTGACAAGCCATCGCCAATTCACAACCGCCCCCTAAGGCAAAACCATTAACCACTGCGATGACTGGCTTATCAAATTCTTCTATTTGAAGAAATATATCTTGCCCACGCTTGGACAAAGCCTGCCCTTTCTCTGCATCCAATCCGTCAAATTCTTTGATATCCGCTCCTGCGACAAATGCTTTCTCCCCTGCTCCTGTTACAATAATTCCCTTGACACTTGCATCTCCTTTATACTGCTCAAAGCAATTTTTCAAGTCTGTAAACACTTGTCTATTCAGGGCATTTAATGCTTTCGGTCTATTTACGGTCACGGTGATGATGCCGTCGTTATTGTCAATCAATAAATGTTCAAAATTCATAACTTGGTTGTTTTCCGCAAAAGTACGTAAAGTTTAGTTTTTGTGCTGTTCGCATAAAAGTTCAGTTTTTTGCTTCGCAAAAGTTGAGTATCCACTTCGTGGATGTTTAGTTTTGACTTCGTCAAAGTTTAGAATTTCCTGTTTAATTCAAGTTTCGTGAAATCTAAAATCAACAAAATTGAATCTAAACTTTGCGAAGCAAAAACTAAACCCTGCGAAGCAGGAACTAAACTTTTTGCGTAGCAAAAAACTAAACTTCTCTAAAAACCTTAGATTTGTAATTAAAACAGACATTGTTGTTTTGAAAGAGAAAAAACAAATGAGCCCCTTACGGGAAAAACTTCATGAAATTATTTATGAAGCGGATACAGCCATGGGCAGATATTTTGATGTGGCATTGCTTATCTGTATTCTGATTAGTGTGATGCTCGTCATGCTGGAAAGCGTGGATGCTATCAACGATAAATATCATACAGAGCTGTTTGTCTTAGAATGGTTTTTTACGATTGTTTTCACGATTGAATATATACTCCGACTTTACAGTGTCCTGAAGCCTTGGAAATATGCGTTCAGCTTTTTTGGAATAATAGATTTGTTGGCGATTCTACCTGCTTTTTTAGGGCTAATCCTTGCTAGTACCCAGACACATTTCTTGGTCACTATCCGTGCCTTGCGCTTGCTAAGGATTTTCAGGATATTCAAAGCCGCCAAATATCTCAACGAAAGCTCCGCTTTAGCTTCCTCCCTCTATGCTAGCCGTAGGAAAATCTTGGTTTTCCTGTTCTTTATCCTCTTGGTAGCGATGATTGTTGGCTCGGTGCTTTACCTCGTGGAGGCCGATTCCAATCCGGCTTTCGCCAATATTCCCATTAGCATTTATTGGGCGATTGTGACCATTACAACGGTGGGCTATGGCGATATTTCCCCGATTACCCCGCTTGGACAATTCCTAGCAGCTGGTCTTATGATTATGGGTTACGCTGTAATTGCTGTGCCTACCGGAATCGTCTCTGCCGAAATGGTCAAAGAGGTCACTAAGGAGCAGGAAGTCACCACTATCTCTTGTCGGTCCTGCACCAAAGAAGGGCATGATGAGGATGCCGATTTTTGCAAATATTGTGGTGAAGCACTCTAAGCAAACTTTTGTGAAAAAATCCAATATCCATGCAATTCAGATACGCCAGACATACGACTGATTTGGATAAAATCATCCATTTTTATACCCAAATCCTCCCTTTTGAAGTGCTAGGAGGATTTAGCGGTCATGGGACGTATGATGGTGTTTTTATTGGAAAAAGAGGGCTAGATTGGCATCTGGAATATACTACTTCTTCCGACTTGCCAGCACA
>JAHDBO010000017.1:0-11992 GCA_020630355.1 Saprospiraceae bacterium | reverse complement strand
AAAGAGGGCTAGATTGGCATCTGGAATATACTACTTCTTCCGACTTGCCAGCACATACTTTTGATGCGGATGACAATCTTGTTTTTTATTTTGAAAACGAGTCCGCTTTCGCCGCATACACTCACCAATTAGAACAAAAAAACATACCGACCATTCCTAATAAAAACGATTATTGGAATCGTTATGGTCGTACTTATGCCGACCCTGATGGTCATCAGGTCATACTTAGTTATAAGCAAATCTATCCTTTGGACGATTATCTTTTAAAATCAAAAGATACAACTACTCAAACGCTTATACAAAAAGGTATTACGACTTGGGGGGAATTGGTACGTTTTGTACAGCACCTTCCTTATGGGCGCAATACCAATCGTAGCGATTGTTCTTTGGTCTTGAGCGAAGGCAAGGGCACTTGTAGCTCCAAACACGCCTTATTAATGCATATCGCTCAAGCGCATCACTTCTTACAAGTCCAACTGCAAATAGGTATTTACAAAATGAAGGCATCCAACACTAAAGGCGTCGGAAAAGTACTCCGCCAATATCAGCTCGACCATCTACCCGAAGCGCACTGCTACCTCAAAATCAATGAACAACGGTACGACTATACCCGTCCTGAATCTGATATTTCTCTTATTGAAAAAGATTTGCTGCTAGAGCGAAACATATCAGTCGAAGATGTCGCTGAGTTCAAGGTAATCCTTCATAAAGGCTATTTGATGCATTGGATTGAAGCGCAAAACCTACCGTACGCCTTCGAGGAAATCTGGGCAATTCGGGAAGCTTGTATCAGGGCCTTGGAGGAATAGATTTTGGTAGAAAAAATTAGAGTTATCTAGCCCACCGTTTTGATAGTGGGGACACAAAGCGCAAGGAAAATTGAATCGTTTTAACGATTTTGACTGTAAAAACGGTTGAAACCGTTAAACGCAGGTCGTTTTGTAACCATTCTAGTCTTTAGCTTGCCAGCACACTCCCCCCTAAACCTTAATCCGCTTATCATACCATTTATTAGGGTTAAAAAGAATCTTATCTTGTAGCAAATAAAGCGATATGGCTATAAACACGCCTATCATCGAACCAAGCCAAATATCCTTTACAAAATGCTGTACAAGGTATATCCTAGATAGACCAACGATAAATGCTAGACTAAAAAAGAACCAGCCCCATCTTTTATTTTTACTAATCAAAGCCAACATACAAAACAGGGCAAAGGCAGACATAGTATGCCCCGAAGGAAAGCTACTCATCGCCTTGTGAATGGGGACACCCTCTATAAAATTAATGGATTCGAGGCCGCCATTATCGTTGAACCAAGCCCAAGGGCGCTGATGTAAATAAAAGGACTTCGTCACATTGGAGACAAGGGTCACCACTATACCAATCAAAGGAAACAATAGGGCTTTCCTAAAGGAAAAAAACAACAAAGTGAGGGTAATCAAAACATAGGTGGGCTCTTCTCCTATCTTGGTCGCATACTTGAAAAAAGTATCTCCGAAAGTTGTTCTATTCTCACTAAAGAAAAGGATGAGGTCGCCTTGATTACAAACCAATAAGTAAATCGTACAAGCCAAAAACATCAAACAGTAAGGCAGAAAAAACCGCCAGTTTTGGTTGAGTAAGAACCTGTTATCCGCTTGCTGTGGCATCGCTAGGTATTGTCTTCTTTCTTTTGAAAAACTTTTTGATAGGCGCAAGATACACATCCAAGTCCAGTATTTTGGAATCATTCAAGGCTTTGTAGGTCAAAAAGATACTCACGGGCGTCAAAACCAGACAAGGCAAAGTCACACCAATAGCGGGGTGCAAAAAGCCTTTTTGAGCCAGCTTGTCCCCTGAAATAAGGAGAATGATAAAAAGCACAAAAAACAGGGTAGATACTAGAATAGGAAAACCGAACCCACCTTTCCTGATAATTGCGCCCATTGGGGCACCTATAAACAAGAACATAAAACAGGCAAATGCCAAAGTCCATTTGCGATACAATTCGTTTTGGTGCTTGATTTTTGACTTATTCAAACGTTCAATTGAGGAAGTGGTCAAGTTGGTTTGGTTTCGGATGCCTCTCGCTAAAACTGCCGCTTTTCTGTATGCCTTCGATTTTTCTTCCACATATATATGGGCTTCAATTCTGGTATATGAAGTATCTAAATCAACCAATAATGGTTTCTTTTTTTTCTGCCCGTTACTCACCGTTAACTCGTTTCTTATTCTACCTCCAGCAATCGACTTCGACAATTCTGAAGTGGACTTCGATTGAAATTTTTGATTGCCCTGTTGCTTCAAAAGCGCTTTTCTTGCTTTAGGTTTTTTATTGACTATAGCAACGCTATTCTCTTCTTGGCCAGCTATTTTTTCCTTTGGCTTAATAGCCGATATTATCTTATTTCTTTTTTGAATAATCCTAAATGAGTCTATCGGAACAAAAGCTTCCGAACTATCTTTGTTTTTTAAAAAATAGAAATAGGGCTCCATATAAGAATTTAAGGAACTGAGCCGGTCGTCTGTTTTAATATTGATAGAATCAATCGCATTTAAGAGCTGTCTAGAGCTCAACATAGCGTGATGATTCTTGTAAATATTCTCATCTGTCTCCTTGATTTCAAACTCTCCTAGATCAAATACCTTGGTATATTCTTTGAATTTGGTGCGTACAAAGGGCAGAGACAAATCATTTCCTTTGGCTTTTTTGGCACTTTGATATTGCGTCCCATTCTCCAATTGCATGATGAACAACTGCTCTACCTCATCCGAAAACATCCTTCCCTTCTCCGCAATAATCCGATTCATATCCTTGCCCATAGAAGCATCATGGTCATAAATCAAGACATCTTCTATACGCTCTCCATCTTTATTTTTCTTGCCAATACGAATCGTAACTTTATTGAAATCTTCGTTAAAAACCCCTTCTTCCAAGGATAAGGTCGGTTTCTGTTTTTTCATATCCTGCAGGCGAGACTTAAATTTCAAGGTCGCAATTGGTGTCAAGTTATTTGCACAAAAAAAAGCAAAGACCGCCACAGAAAAACTAAAAACCATCAAGGGGCGCATGATACGCACTAGAGGAATCCCTGCCGACTTCATGCTAGACAACTCATATCGTTCTGCCAAATTCCCAATCACCATCAATGTAGACATCAGTACCGCCAGTGGCAGTGCCATTGGTATCAAGTGAATCGCCAAATAAAACAAGTATTCCAATATCATCCAGATACTTGCCCCTTTCCCCATGATGTCGTCAATCGCCTTCCAAAGCATTTGCATCATCAGGACAAACAGCGCGATACTGAAAGTCATGATAAAAGGTGGAACGACTCCTGTTAAAAGTAACTTGTCAATCTTCTTTATCAAATTGGAGGTGATTTTGTCTTTATTTTAACGTATAGGAAGCCCGAAGCGTTGTCTGAATTTATCAGAAAAAGACCACTACGGAATTTGATAATCTTCCTCTTCCATTGCCTCTTCTTCTGATTTTCTACGAATGTAATAGTAGGTTTCTATTTGACTTCTGATCAACAAATCAATGTTGTTTTTACGATAAATATTATTTGCCGCTTCGTCGATGAGCCTTGCTTTTACATTATCTTGAAGCTGAAGGTTGATATGGTCTTTGACCATCTGTTTGACGGACTCATCTAAAAGCGGGAATATCGTTTCGATACGATAGGTCAAGTTTCTTCTCATAAAATCAGCGGAAGACAGGTAAATTTCATCTTCCCCGTTGTTATGAAACCAAAATACCCTAGAATGTTCTAAGTAACGGTCTACAATGCTAACCGCCTCAATATTCTCGCTCCAACCTTTGACACCAGGCACTAGACAACAAATCCCTCGAACAATCAGCTTGATTTCCACCCCTGCTTGACTTGCTTCGTAGAGTTTCATAATCATATCCTTATCCTCCAAACTATTCATCTTCAGTACCATTCGAGCAGGCATACCCGACAAAGCATAATTTATCTCCCTATCAATTCTTTCTACCAAACCATTCCTCAAATTGAATTGTCCGACCAAAAGGTGCTCAAAGTCTGACTGGGGCAACTGAACCGTTTCTAAAAAAGTAAAAACCCGCGCCACTTCATTTAAGATGCGCCTATTCGCCGTAAACAAGCCATGGTCAGAATAGATTTTGGCGGTTGTCTCGTGAAAATTACCCGTGCTCAAATACCCATACAGATGGTTCCGCCCCTCTTCTACCCTTCTAATCAATGCCAATTTAGAGTGGACTTTCAAGCCAGGAAAACTGTAATGTACATTTACACCAGCAGCCTCCAGTTTTTCTCCCCAACGCAGGTTGGCTTCTTCATCAAATCGGGCTTTCACCTCTACAAATACGGTCACTTGCTTCCCCATTTTGGCCGCTTCCATAAGTGCGTTCATGATACGGGATTTTTTCGCCACCCGATATTGTACGATTTTTATATGTGTTACCCTTGGGTCTTTTGCCGCTGTTTCAAACAACCGAATCACCGACTCGTACTCCTGATAGGGATAATGTAACAAATGGTCTTGTTCTGTAATTGCCGCAAAAATATCCTCACATTCTTCCAGTGCTTTATATGCTAAAGGCGGAAGGGGTTTATTTTTTAGATGCTGCATCCCAAAATCTGGGAAACTAAAGAAGTCGAAATTATTATGATAACGCCCTTCTCTCAAAATATCCGCCTCGTCCAACTCAAAAGTATCCGTCAAAAATGCAAGCAAGGCATTGGACATTTCCCTATCATATACAAATCGAGAAGGTGGCCCTACCTTTCTTTTATTTAGGCTTTTTTTAATTTTCTGAACCAAATCTCCAGAAAACTCATCGTCTATGTACAACTCGGCATCTCTTGTCAACTTAAAAGAATAAGTATCTACAATATCGTAACCAGGAAAGAACCAAGAGACCGAATGACGTACAATATCATCTAGGATGATGATGTTCTTTTCTCCATCCTGCGAGGGCAACTCAATGAAACGAGGCAGGTAATCCGAAGGGATTTTGATAATAGCATAGTCGCTTTCGGCCGACTTATTTTTTTTGCATTTCAAATGTACACTCAAATAAAGCGCCGCGTTATTTAAGAAGGGACGTATTTTCTTACCCAACAATAGCACTGGCTGAACGAAGGGCAAGAGATTCTCTTCAAAGTAGCTTTCTACAAATTGCTTCTGTTCCTCATTCAAATCCAAGCGCCGCTTGATATTGATATCATATCGCCTAAGCTCTGGTATGATTTGATTTTCAAAAATATCACTAAACTCCTCCTGTTGTTTATTGACTATTTTATGAATTTTTTTTAGAATTTGTTTGGGAGCAACATCTAATCCTTTTTTAGCTTTCTTTCCTGCTTGTAGAAGATTGCGTTGATGCGCTACCCGTACTTTGAAAAATTCATCCAGATTATTGGAATAAATTGCCAAGAACTTAATCCGTTCAAATAGAGGAACGGCAGGGTCTTTTGCCTCTTGTAACACCCTATAATTAAAAGACAACCAACTAATATCTCTAGGAATATGAGGAATATTTGCTTCCATATCCGCCTGTTTTAAATCAAATCACCAAAGCTACAAAGTAACGAAATGAAAACTTACAATGGTAGCCATAACGAAAGTAATAACGAAATTTTCTGAGACTAGCTCCTAGACAAGAGGGGAAGCATTCAAACTTATTACGTTAATCTAACGTTGCGCAAAATTTAGAAAAGAAGACAGATGACAGAACAGAGCCTGCCTGCACAAGCAGGAAGACAGAATATAGAGAAACAGCCCTATAAGAAGCGTTTCCTAGTCAAAAATCTCACTCCTATCTCACTCCTGACATCTGATATCCCGCTTGCGCAGACAAGCTCACTTCTGTTGCGTTTTACGCAACTTGAATTACTTATCCATATATTGCTTCGGAAAATGAAAGGCGGTTCGCTTAGAGTTACTTTTATCCAACTCTGCCCAAGTAGTAGCGGATGAAACTATTTTTACAATGGCGCAAGTAGGAACATTTGGAATGTATTCTTCTCCAAAGACATTCGCAATGTCCGTCATAGTAGGATTGTGTCCGAACAAAGCTATGGACGCATACCTATCATCCAATGCGTTGATAATGTATAAGATTTCGGTCGTGTATGCCTCGTAGATCTCATCAATAACCTGTACCTCTTCTTTTGGTTTCCCCAATTGTTCCGCAAAGATCCGAGCCGTGGTCAAGGCTCGTTTAGCAGGGCTAGAAATAATCAGGTCAGGTACTTGCTCTTTGCCTAGCATCAACTTCCCCATAAAAGGAGCATCTCTCCTGCCTCTTTCATTTAATGGACGTTCAATATCTTTTAAACTATAGTCCTCCCAACTAGACTTAGCGTGTCTTACAAGAAAAATAGTTTTCATGGCTTTTTTTTGATGCACCACTCCTGTAATCGTCAACTGAGTGATACATTATAGTTTTTGTATTGTTTTATACTTTTGTGTTATTTGAGTAAGCCCGCTGCAAGATACCGTAAAAGGAAGGTTTTTTCAAAAAAAAATTAAAGAAGTTTGTATTTCCTATTTTTTGTCTATTTTTGCGCTCGGTGAGGGTCATGCGACCAGCTCCTCCCGAAATTCCCCAGGCCAGAAATGGAGCAAGGATACGGAGTTGTAGCGGTGCGATGTGGCTTCTCACCTTTTTTTATTTCCTAAAATCAAGCGACCATTTATTATGAAATTCTTTATCGATACAGCCAACATCGACCAAATCAAAGAAGCGTATGACTTAGGGATTTTGGACGGTGTCACTACGAACCCTTCTCTAATGGCAAAGGAAGGCATTTCTGGAGAAGCCAACATCATAAAGCACTATAAGCAAATCGCAGAGACTGTGGAGGGAGACGTTAGTGCAGAAGTAATTTCTACGGAATATTCCAAAATCATAGAAGAAGGAAAACGCTTAGCGGATATTGCCGAGAATATCGTGGTAAAAGTGCCGATGATTAAAGATGGCGTGAAGGCAATCAGTCACTTCACAGAGATAGGTATCAAGACCAATTGTACCTTGGTTTTCTCTGCTGGTCAGGCTATTCTTGCCGCTAAAGCAGGAGCCACTTATGTATCTCCATTCATTGGAAGAATCAACGATATTAGCTGGGAAGGAATGGATTTGATTGAGGAAATTGCGGATATTTACGAAAACTGTTTCTTTGATACGGAAGTACTAGCTGCTTCTATTCGCTCTTCTAAACAAATAAAAGACTGTGCCCTTGCCGGTGCAGATGTAGTGACTTGTCCGCTACACACTATCCTAGGCTTACTAAAACATCCACTAACGGATATTGGATTAGAAAAATTCCTTTCTGATTACAGAAAATTGAATGGCTAATCAGATTTTATCCTAAAATTAGATATTAGTAATTAGTCTTTAGATATTAGATTGAATATCATTTTTTATAGCCTATTGCTATTACTAAAATCAAAAATAGAATAGCGTCTGTTATAGCGCAAATCGCTATCAAAAAACAGCTTCTTTCTTAACTGGGAGAAGCTGTTTTTCTTTTTCTACTAGAATACTCATGGATAACATACAATTTTTATAAATTTGGGATTCATAAAACAGCGATAACGTACATGCAGGAAGCCTTATTCAAAATAAGGGAAAATGGAAAATATGGTTTCATCAATGCTCAGGGTGAAATCATTATCGAACCGCAATACTACAATGCGGATGATTATTACAATGGTTTTTGTAGGGTACAGCTCAATAACAAACCTGTTCCTCTAGATAACCTAGGGCGTTTATTGATGAAACAGTTGTACAATAACGTCGGTCGATTTGAGGAAGGTCTAGCCCGTGTACAATTGGTCAAAAAATGGGGTTTTATTGACCAGCGTGGCAACGAAGTCATAGAAACTAGATACGAGGAAGCAGATGATTTTAGCGAAGGATTTGCGGCCGTGCAGTTGTTTGGCAAAACAGGTTTTATCAATCCCGAAGGACAATTCAAAATCAAACCCAAATTCGAGGATGCCTGGTCTTTCTCCAATGGACTGGCTCCTGCATCTAACGGCAATGGTTATGGCTACATCGACTATGATGGCGATTTCCACATCGAGCCTACTTATGATTTATGCACCCCGTTCCAGAATGATATTGCGGTCGTTATCAAAGACGAAAAATGGGGCTTGATTGATGTGGACGGGCATATACTTTGCCCTATCATTTTCGATTATATCGAAGACCATATCGAAGGGCATTACTACGAAGGATTGGCCAGAATGGTCAAAGAAGACAAATATGGCTTCCTCAATCAAAGAGGGGAAATCATCATCAAACCTCGCTTTGATTTTGCGGGTGACTTCTCCAATGGGCTAGCCCTTGTAGAGTGGAATCAAAAATATGGCTATATCAATAAAGGGGGGATGGTCGTTATCGATCCCGTATGGGAAGATGCAGGTCTTTTCTCCGAGGGTTTTGCACAAGTAAAAGCCGAAAAATGGGGTTTCATCAACACCGAAAACGAACTTATCCTAGCACCAGAATACGACAGTGTACAGCCTTTTAGTAAGGGGCTAGCACTCGTCAGCAAAAAAGGACGTTGGTCATACATTGACCATAGCGGTAAAACCGTTTGGAAAGAAAAATAAACTTCCCTCCCTCCTACTAACTCATCAATCATCATCCATTGTCCGCAATCATCCCTCAAAGACTCGCTATCAAACTCCGCCCAGCCGCCGAAAAAAGTGTCAAACAAGGACATCCTTGGGTTTATGATAAGGGCATTTCTAAAATCAATAAAGAAGGAAAAACTGGCGACATCGCCATTATTTTTGATAATAAAAAAAATAAATTCCTAGGGCTTGGCCTCTACGATGCCGACTCCCCTATCCGCATCAAGATGCTATCCAACCAACCGATGCAGCTCGATGCCGATTGGATGCTACAAACGGTACAAAACGCTTTCCAAATCCGTCAGCCTTTATTCGAGTCCGAAACCAATGCTTATCGCTTGCTCTATGGTGAAAACGATGGCCTGCCAGGGCTCATTGCCGATGTGTACGATAAGGTACTGGTTTTGAAATTGTACACTGGTATTTGGTTGCCTTATTTGGACTGGATACTCGAGGCATTGGAGCAGACGAGCGGTTGCGATTGCACTGTGCTTCGCCTCAACCGACAATTGCAACAGTCTCCTGTGATAGCTTGGGAGGATGGTACTATCATCCGAGGCGGGTTGAAAAACGAAGAGGTTCATTTTATAGAAAATGGCGTTCGCTTCTGTGCCAATGTCATCAAAGGACATAAGACAGGATTTTTCTTAGACCATCGCTTCAATCGGCATAAGGTCGGACAACTCGCAAAAGATAAAACCGTCCTAGATGTGTTCTCTTATACGGGTGGCTTTTCGACCCACGCGCTTGCTGGCGGAGCTCGCTCTGTTAGTAGTGTAGATATCAGTGTGCCTGCTTTGGCTTTCGCCAAAAAAAATGCGGCCTTGAATCCCCATCAAGGACAACACGAAACCATTGCCAAGGATGCTTTCAAGGCCCTACAAGAAATGATACAGGAAAGCAGACAGTTTGACATTGTCGTTATCGACCCGCCTTCCTTCGCTAAGCGGCAGAGCGAAATCCCCAATGCCATCCGGCAATATGAACGCTTGGCGCAACTAGGAGCACAACTGGTGAAAAATAACGGAGTTTTGCTGCTGGCTTCTTGTTCTGCCAGAGTCACGAGCGACGATTTTTTCCAAGCCAATGAGAACGGCTTCCAAAAAGCCAACCGCTCTTTTCAACTCCTAGAGAAAGTCTTCCATGACATCGACCATCCGATTAGCTTCAAAGAAGGTGCTTATCTCAAAGCCGCTTACTATGAAATGTATTAATCGGTTTATAAGTTGGCAAGAAACTGTCATGGAATAATTTCAATAGATTTTATTCTGTTATCGCCTTAATTCCTAAAACAAGATAACATATTAAGAGACAAGATGTCGACAAAACAATCACCTGTTGTAGTCTATAAATTTATAATTCCCTTATTTAGAAGCTCCTTTAAACATTTTTTTTTCACTCCACGTTTTAGTGTCGATTGCATTCAAGTATCAGTAGTTCATTTGGAAGTTTAGGGACACGACTAATAAATTGATTAAACACCTACTTGTCTTTTGTCTTTCATTGAAGCATGAAAAAACCGTTGCGATATTTTAGGATGTCTGTTAATTTCCAAACCCATCACTAGTTAAAAATCATTTTTATGCCCTTTATCACAAATAGAAGAAAATCAGAAATAGTCGATATTCACTATAAGGATTATGGACAAGGGAAACCAGTAATTCTTATACATGGATGGCCGCTTAGCCACCGAGCATGGGAGCAACAAGTTTGGCGGATTGTAAAGGAGGGATTCCGTTGTATCAGCTACGACAGAAGGGGCTTTGGTATCTCATCTGCTCCTTGGGACGGCTATGACTATAGCTCATTAGCCGAAGATTTACACGAGATTATAGAACAACTCGAACTGCGAGAAGTTACATTGGTCGGTTTTTCAATGGGCGGCGGAGAAGTGGTCAGATACATATCCAATTTCGGAACAAACAGATTGTCCAAAATAGCACTGGTCAGTTCAATTATTCCATTGGTAGCTCAAAAAGAGGACAATCCCGAAGGGGTCCCACAAGAAGATATTGAAAACATTATAGATGCACTTCAAAAAGACAGGGTAGGTTTTTTGAAGGGATTCCATAAAAATTTCTACAATTCAGAACACACGTCTATAAGCGAAGAGCAGCTCCACTATGACTGGACAATAGCTGCCTATGCATCTCCTCGAGCAACTATCCAATGTGCATTGTCATGGGCAGAAACAGACTTCCGCCCCGAACTCAACAAAATTGACATCCCAACACTAATCGTTCATGGGGATAGCGACAATATCGTGCCCATAGAGACCTCAGGAAAGCAAGCTGCTGAAATGATTTCGGACAACCGTTTCGAGATAATCGAAGATGGACCACATGGTTTGCACCTGACCCATAAAGAAGAATTTAACGATATTTTAATAAGTTTCTTAAAGTCCTGACACCGATTGGTATAACATCCAATATATTAAGCCATCTGACTTAGGACTCTTAGAGGAACTTGGATGCACGAAATATTCCTAATAGGTACGTTTTTTAAACAGAAAACTACAACAAATCGAGATTAAAAATTTAAAAGAATCATAAATATGAAATATCAATCCTGTATAGAAGCCTGCCAAAAATGCTTGATGGAATGCCAGCAATGCTTAATTCAAATGGCTGGAAAAGATAGTATGAACGAGTGTCCGCGTTGTTGCATACTCTGTGTTGAAGCCTGTCAAGCAGCAATCAAATTCATGGTAGCAGACAGTAAATGGGCATCAGAATATTGTAGACTTTGTGCAGAGGTATGCGAGTGGTGCGCCGAGCAATGCGAGGCACATTCCCATGACCACTGTCAACGCTGTGCAGAATCCTGTAGAAAGTGTGCTGAGACCTGCCACAAAATGGCTGCTTAGAAGAAATTCTGAGAACTCTCTAACTAATGCGCCCTACCATCAGTCTTTGTTTAACAAGATCAATGGTAGGACGTTACTACAATGCCAATATCTCAGCAATATCCAACATGTCTTTTTGGAAAGGTTTTGGCTTGTCGATAGAGTCCCCAAATGGCGTATAGGCAATCTTATTATTAACAATACCCACCATCATGTTCTTTTTGCCTGTCATGAGGGCTTCTACGCCAGCGTGCCCTAAACGAGAGGCGAGCAATCTATCGGCTGCGGTGGGCGAACCACCTCTTTGTAAGTGTCCGAGTGTAGTGACTTTTACTTCGTATTGTGGAAATTCCTTTTTGACTTCTTCGGCGATGTTGGCCGCTCCGCCTGTCTCGTCCCCTTCCGCTACGATAATCAAACTGAATAGCTTCTTACGCTTGATGCCTTTCTTCAAAATAGAAATCAATTCTTGGGTATCTGATTTCTTCTCAGGTATCAACAAACCAGAAGCACCACTTCCAATGCCTGTAT
>JAHDBO010000337.1 GCA_020630355.1 Saprospiraceae bacterium | reverse complement strand
GAGGTGCTCGTATGATGGAATCGGCTTTCTCTCTGATGCAAATGGCAAAAACATCCGCCAAGCTATCTTTACTAGGTAAAGAAGGGATTCCTTATTTTTCCTTCATGACCGACCCAACGACGGGTGGTGTAACGGCGTCTTTTGCGATGCTGGGAGACATCAATTTTGCTGAACCAGAGGCATTGATTGGCTTTGCTGGACCTCGTGTTATCAAGGAAACCATCAAAAGAGACCTGCCAGAAGGTTTCCAAACCTCGGAGTTCTTGTTAGACCATGGCTTCTTGGATTTCATTGTCGATAGAAAAAATCTAAGAGAGAAACTATCTCAGCTCCTAGTACTTTTTGAACCTGCTTTAGCGAAAGCTTAATCTAAAATGCAGTACAAAAAAATCAAGGTAGAGAATACCATCATCGAGTTTCACAACAATTGGATGGGCGAGGAGACTGTTATTGTCAATGGTCAGATTGTTTCTAAAAAATCATCCATCTGGGGGGTAGAACATCCCTTCAGTGTGATGGAAGATGGGCATCAAAGCAGGTATGTGCTTACCACAAAGGTCGGTGCGAATATGCAGGTCTTGATTGACCTGTGGCGCAATGGTCAATTAGTAGAGGGCAATCTTCCTATTCCCATGGGGACTATGCCCAAAAGACCAAGCAATAAATCCTTAAAGGAAGGTCTAAAGGCGTTGCAGGATTACCAACTAGAGGAAGCCCTCGAGCATTTTGATAAAGCCCTCGATTTTGAAAGGGAAAATCCAGAAATCTATTTTCACAAAGCTTGTGCCTATTCTATTTTGGAAGAAGGTATAAAAGGCTATGAGTGCTTGAAAAAGGCAATCGAATACAACTTGCAGGATACCGAAATGATTCTGAACCACGACATGCTAGCCTTCTTGCGGATACAGGATGCCTTCGAAGATTTTGTCAATTCCGATTTCAAGGAATATGACCCCAAAGGCATCGAGAAAACTTCCCGTTAGAACATACTTTAATTTCCTAACTTCGTGGAACTTTTGAAAGGAAGTTTGCATTAGCTTATTATTCATTCTTAATTATTCAATATTCATTACCAAAGATGGACTTTTTAGAAGAACTCAAATGGCGGGGCATGTTGCATAACGCAACGCCTGGAATCGAAGCAGCATTGAAAGAAAAAATGTGTGTGGGCTATATAGGGTTTGACCCTACTGCGCCCTCTTTGACCATTGGGAATTATGTGCAGATTATGCTGTTGAGCTTGTTCCAAAAAGCGGGGCACAAGCCTATCGTACTGATGGGTGGAGCGACGGGTAGAGTAGGAGACCCTTCTGGGAAAGACAAGGAGCGCCAGTTGAAATCTTATGATGAGCTAGACCATAACCTAAGCTACCAAGCCAAACTTTTTGCGAAGTTTTTTGATTTTGAAAATGGGGACAACAAAGCAGAGCTAGTCAATAATTATGATTTTTATAAGAATATGAATGTCTTGGATTTTCTACGGGATGTAGGAAAGACCATGACAATCAATTATATGATGGGCAAGGAATCGGTGAAACGTCGTATCGAGACGGGGATTTCTTTCACGGAGTTCAGCTACCAATTATTGCAAGGTTACGATTACCAATGTTTATACCAAGAGCATGGCTGTACCATTCAGATGGGTGGCTCTGATCAATGGGGCAATATCACTACAGGGACGGAGTTCATCCGTAAAAACCTAGGGGGACACGCCTTTGCGGTAACGACGCCGCTCTTGACTAAGTCAGATGGCTCGAAGTTTGGTAAGTCCGAAAAAGGTAATCTTTGGATTGACGAGACGATGACTTCGCCTTATGATTTCTACCAGTTTTGGATTAATATAGATGATGCGGATTTACCAAAATTCATGCGCTACTTTACCTTCAAATCCAAGGAGGAAGTAGAAGCTCTAGAGGCAGAATTTGGGGATAACCCCAATCATCTAAAGCGACTGCTTGCCGAAGAATTAACGGTGCGCATTCATGGAGAGGCTGCCTATCAGAGTGCTTTGAATGTCTCACAACTCCTTTTTAATAACAAAGCCAAACGGGAGCAGTTATTGTCGTTAGACGAAGCTTCGCTACAGGCAATAGCTAATGAAGTAACGAGTTTTGAGCTGTCCAAATCCTTGCTTCAAAATGGGGTCAATATCGTTGATTTATTAGCGGAACATACGGAGATGGTGAAGTCTAAGGGAGATGCACGAAGAGCGATTAAGGGAAATGCTATTTCTATAAATAAAGAAAAAGTAGCCAATCACGAAGTGGTGGTCAATTCGGAGCAACTCCTCCATGGACAGTACATTATGGTCGAAAACGGCAAGAAGAATAAGTTCATGTTGAAGGTGGTATAATATCGCAAGAAAAAGATAGCCTACAACTAAAGTTGTGGGCTAAAAAATGGTCGTTTTGATTCTTGCTATTGCCTTAG
>JAHDBO010000336.1 GCA_020630355.1 Saprospiraceae bacterium | reverse complement strand
TCAAAGTAAGCGTCTTCAACGACCAATCTGTACAGACTAGAGATATGGTTTCCAACCTAGAGAACAGCATTATCTCTGGGGTGATTCTCGTAGTGATGGTATTGCTGTTTTTCCTAGGGATTCGCAACTCGATGTTCGTTGGGATGGCGATTCCGCTCTCCATGTTGATTGGTATCATGGTAATGAGCTTCATGGGCTACACGATGAATATGGTCGTATTGTTTGCCTTGATTCTTGCCTTGGGGATGCTTGTAGATAATGCCATTGTGGTCGTTGAGAATATCTATCGCTACATGCAATTGGGCTACTCTGGAAAAGAAGCCGCAAAATTTGGCACTGGTGAAGTTGCCATGCCTATTATTGCCTCTACCGCTACGACGCTAGCCGCCTTTGTGCCTTTGGCATTTTGGCCAGGCCTAATGGGAAGCTTCATGAAGTATCTCCCTATTACGTTAATAATCGTCTTATCTTCTTCCTTGTTTGTTGCCTTGGTCATCAACCCTGTTTTGACGGCTTCATTTATGAAAGTAGATGAAAAAGCAGATGACAAATTTGTACGCCGCCGCAAGATGCGGAACGTCTTGATTTTTTCTTTGCTCGCCACTCTAGTTGCAATAGCCGCCCATTTCAATGATGTGATGTGGTTAAGAAACATACTGGGTATCGTCATCATCATGTCTTTGCTCAATTTCTTTGTACTCCGAGATTTATCTTTCTTTTTCCAAAACAAAGTACTCCCTATCCTAGAAAAGGGCTACGACAATTTCATCCGTGTTGCTTTGAAAAGTGTTGTCCCCTATTTCATTTTTGCAGGTACTTTTGTGCTCTTGTTTGTGGCTATTTTCCTCCTTGGTATGTTTATGCCCAAAGTAGAGTACTTCCCAGAGGCTGACCCTCTTTTTGTGAATGCATTTGTAGAAATGCCCATGGGCACAGACATCGAAGGCACAAATGACATCATGAAGAAAATCGAGGATGAGGTTTATGAGGTCATCGAGCCTTACAAGGGTATCGTAGAGGCGGTGCTTGCCCAGATCGGTGAAAATACGAGCGACCCTGCTGGACCGCCTTCTTTTGGAGCATCTCCCAACTTGGCCCGTCTGACGGTCTCCTTTGTTCCTTCTCAAGATAGGGGCGATATTTCTACTCAAAAAGTAATGGAAGAAATCCGTGCGGCATTGAGTGATTATGTGGGTGTGCAAATCGTAGTGGACAGAAACCAAGACGGCCCGCCTACGGGCAAGCCGATTAATATCGAATTGAAAGGGGACGAAATTGATGAATTGACCTTGCTTTCGCAAAAAATGATTGACTTCTTGAATGAAAAGAATATCGGAGGAGTTGAAGAGTTGCAGAAAGATGTAAAGCTCGGCAAACCAGAGTTGCTCATCAATGTAGACCGTGAAGCGGCTAGAAGATATGGTATTTCTACTTACGCTATAGCCGATGCGATTCGTACTTCCGTCTATGGTAAAGAGGTATCCAAATTCAAGCAAAAAGACGAGGATTTTCCGATTATGGTGCGTGTTGACCAGCAGTTCCGCAACAATATCGACGCCATCCTAGGGCAGCGAATTACTTTCCGAAACACAAAGGGACAAGTCGCACAAGTTCCGATGTCTGCCGTCGCTGATATTAGTTATTCTTCGACTTACAGCTCTATCAATCGTAAAGACCAAGACCGTATGGTGACCATTTTTTCTAATATTTTAGATGGTTACAATGCCAATGAGGTCGTAGCGGAAGTAGACGATGCTTTGGCTAGTTTTGAATTGCCCAACGGTTTCAGTTATGAATTTACAGGAGAACAACAAGAGCAAGCTGAAGCTATGGATTTCATGATTAGTGCTTTCTTAGCTGCATTGTTTGGCATCTTCATCATTATCGTGGCGCAGTTTAATTCTTTTATATCTCCATTTATTATCATTTTATCTGTCCTCTTTTCCACTATTGGCGTCTTCCTAGGATATGTCTTTACAGGAATGGACTTGGTGATTGTAATGACGGGTGTAGGCATTATCTCTCTAGCAGGGATTGTCGTAAACAATGCCATCGTACTGGTCGATTATACCAATCTGCTCCTCAAACGAAAACGGGAAGAACTGGGCAAGGCTAGTATATATGATATGGATGTGGAAGAAGTCCGTCAAGCGGTAATCGAAGGTGGTGCCACTCGCCTACGCCCTGTATTGTTGACAGCTATCACAACCGTCCTTGGGTTGATTCCGTTGGCAATTGGTTTCAATATCAATTTCTTCACCTTAGTGACCGACCTCGACCCACAGATTTTCATTGGGGGTGATAATGCGGCATTCTGGGGAACGATGGCCTGGACAGTCATCTATGGTTTGGTCTTTGCTACTTTCTTGACTTTAGTTGTGGTACCAGTCATGTATTGGTTGGCTTTTTCTTTGAATCGATTGTTTAAGAAAGGATGGAAACAAAA
>JAHDBO010000335.1 GCA_020630355.1 Saprospiraceae bacterium | reverse complement strand
AGAAAAAGAAATCCCGAATTTTGAGAGAAACCAAAATTCGGGATGACTCATGTTTCATAAAAGTAAAAGGAGGAAGATTAATTCTGCTCAGCCGCCTGTTTGTCATATTTGTCAACGCGCCTTTTGCTTTTGAAAGGGACATATCGATAAGGCTTATCTTGAAGGTCTGTAGAAAGTTTTTCTACACTTTTAAGCGTTTTATCTAAGTTGTTATATAATTCATCGCTCTGGATGAGTTTGCCAAGAGTGCCATCTGAAGTATTTAAGGTGTTGACAAAAGTTTGGATACCATCCACCGCTTTATTAGCGGATTGGATAGTGCTTTTCAATTCCGTAAGGGCAGCCCCTGTTTTACCAATCGCTTGATTGGCATTAGCAACAGTACCTGAAATATCAGCCTTTTTCAGATCATCGGTAAAAGCAGCAGCATTGCTCATGACTCGTTGTATGTCAGCATTACTTTGATTGAGGCTTGTGCTGAGGCCATCCAAATTGCTTAAAATAGAATTGATTTTTGGTTGAGAATTTGACATAAGGCGATTGAGCTGGTCCGTCGTTTGCTTCAGATTTTGCATGGTCAATCGTAAGTCTTGCAAACTCTTTCCGATATCAGAATTAGGAGACATCAGGGTGTCGGATATTTCAAGCGCACTTTCTTTTAGCTTGTCAATGGAGCTATCTACATCTACTTCGCCAACCATAGATTCAAGCATCCCTTTTACTTTTCCGTCTAGGTAGTCACCACTTTGGGCACAGGTATTGCCACTACAGGGTTTGTCAAATTCTAGAACAACTGCTTTGCCCCCCATCACGGAGGTAGTCGTTATTGCGGCGATGGCTTCTTTAGGAACAATGATGTCATTGCGGATATCTAGCTCTGCTACAATCCTTAGGTTTTCAGGCTTCAGGGTCAGCGATTTTACAGTGCCAACTTGAAGTCCATTGATATTGACGGGAGAAGAGGCAGTAAGCCCATCAACGTTATCATATTCTGCATAGAATACATTAGAGCTAGACAGTAAATTTGTGCCAAGGATATACTTATATCCCCATATACTAATAGCAATTGCAACAATGGCCAAAAGCCCTATCTTGGTTTCATTCGACATGCGAACGGAGTTTGATTAATGAAAACTTGTAATAAGCGTTAATGTTACGCAAATTGCGAATTTATTATTCAAATAACAAACGCTAAGGGTTTTGATATATTCTTTAATGGGAACGGAGTTGGTTTAAGGCTTGTTTGACCTAAGGGTGCAGACTTTACTTTTCTATTCATACATCTTTTCCTGCACGGCCATAATTCGATAACTCAACTGCGCCATCCAGCCTCCTAGCAGCGTCCAACCAATAATAGCAGGATAGAAGACCATGCGCATGGTGTTGTCCAAATCTTCGCCTCCTAAACCTGGGTTGCCACCGTTGCCAGGGTGTAGGCTATCCATTAGCCGAGGGATGACAAATAAAAGCGGGATGAGTGTGGAAAAAGCAAAAATATTATAAGAAGCGGATACGCGTGCTTTCTTTTCTTCATCTTCAAAAGAACCCCTTAATACGAAGTAAGCCAAATAAATCAGAATGGCAATAGCGGACATATTTTGTTTAATATCAAAACTCCAATAAGCCCCCCAAGTGTATTTCGCCCATATTGCACCAGTAGCAAGTCCTAGCAATCCAAAGATAGTTCCCACTTGGGTGTATGCCACAGCTTTATGGTCATGTATGACTTCGCCATTGCGAGTGTATCGGAAGGACTGATAAGCGGCTATGGCGAATATGATCATCATACCAAACCAAAGCGGTACATGGAAGAAAGTACTGCGTATGGTTTCTTCGAGCACACTTCGATAGGGGAAGGTCATGTGTGCAATTTCATGGAGATTAGAAAGTTCCACCTGCTGCCAGGCTTGTGCAGCGGCTATTGAATCTACCTCGGATTGATTGACCATCACGGCTGCTGGGAAAATAGAGTAACCATCGGTAGGGCTGTCCATCAATAGCGTAAACTCTACTATATGGAGTGTTGAAGGAAGATATTCTGGAAAGGTAAACGAGGCGGTCGCTGTATTTTCAGAAAGACTTTGTACTTGTCCTTCGAGTAAGTAATCTTCTCCAGTCTTGAGCCATGCTTTTACTTTTCCTTCATCGGTTTTGTAATGTGAATTGTATCCTTCTATGGCTAGCTGAATTGTCTCGCCTGCTTTGGTGCTAGCAGGGGAAACCGATAGGACTCCTGTTTTCAAGGGGACGGTCATTCCAAAAACAATCACCATCAAAATAATAACAACGCTTAGTATTTTCCACCAATGTTTCATATAAATGCTTAGTTTTTAATAGTGGTTATTCTAAATGATTTTGTATTGCGAGCCTGCCTGAGCAAGCAGGTTTATGAAACTTAGTAATTTCAATAGTTCTGGGTCCTTTCCCAAGGGGATTCCTTTGGAACAAAATT
>JAHDBO010000334.1 GCA_020630355.1 Saprospiraceae bacterium | reverse complement strand
CTCCTAGAAAACACCCTCATCAAAAAGCATCAACCCCGTTATAATGTGATGCTCAAAGATGGCAAAGGCTATTCTTATCTATGTATCAAAAACGAGCGTTTCCCTAGGGTTTTCTTGACGAGAAGGGTCATTCGAGACGGCTCGACTTACTTCGGGCCATATACTTCGAGACATCGGATTGGGGTGATTTTGGATTTGATTAAAAAGTTGTTCCAGCTTCGGACTTGCACTTATAATTTGTCGGAAGACAATATCAATAAAGGCAAATTTAAAGTCTGCCTAGAGTATCATATCAAGAACTGCAAAGGTCCTTGTGTAGGTAAGGAAAACGAGGAAGACTACAATCAAAAAATCAGCCAAATCAAGAATATCCTCCGAGGGAATTTCGGGGAGGTGAAGCGTCATTTGAAGGAGGAGATGGCAGCTTTCGCCGAAAATTTAGAGTTTGAGAAAGCACAGGACATCAAAGCGAAATTGATGGCATTTGAGGATTATCAGGGCAAATCAACGGTGGTCAGCACAACGATTAGCGACGTGGACGTCTTCCATATTTCTTCTAATGAAAAATTGGCTTTTGTTAATTATCTACGAGTTGTCAACGGGGCGGTTATCAACTCTTATGCGCAGGAAGTCGAAATCAATCTGGACGATGATGAAGCTGAATTATTGGCTTATGTTATTCCGCAGATTCGGGATAAATTCAATTCTATTTCCAAGGAAATCATTGTTCCTTTTGAGCTTTCCTTAGCCGATGAAAGCATCAATCTGACCATACCCAAAATCGGAGATAAGAAAAAACTCCTAGAGCTGGCCGAGAAGAATGCTAAGTTTTTGTTGCTGCAAAAGCAAAAAGAGGCTATCTCTCGACAGCAGAAGCAAACTTCGGCAGAACGGATATTGCGCACCTTGCAATCTGATTTGCAAATGGATGACCTGCCGCTGCATATCGAATGTTTTGACAACTCCAACCTGCAAGGTTCAAACCCTGTTTCTTCCTGTGTTGTCTTCAAAAACGCTCGCCCATCCAAGAAAGATTATCGACATTTTCATGTCAAAACGGTGGTAGGGCCCGATGATTTTGCTTCGATGGAAGAGGTGGTTTATCGACGGTATAGCCGCCTATTGCGAGAAGGGAAAAGCCTCCCACAACTCGTCATTATAGATGGTGGGAAAGGACAATTGAGTTCCACGATGAAGAGTATCAAGGCGCTACAAATAGAAGATAAAATGACGGTCATCGGTATTGCCAAGCAATTGGAAGAAATCTTTTTCCCAGGCGAGTCAATCCCCTTATACATCAATAAAAAATCCGAATCCCTCAAGCTCATACAGCATGCCCGAAACGAAGCGCACCGCTTCGCTATCACTTTCCATCGGCAGATACGCTCCAAGGAATTTACCCAAACCGAACTAACCAAAATCGAGGGCATTGGCAAGACTTTATCCAATAAACTCCTCACCCACTTCGGCTCGGTAAAGCAAGTCAAAGCCGCTAATTTTGCCCAGCTCTGTGAAGTCATTCCTAAGGGGGCTGCTTTGAAAGTGAAGGCTTATTTTGAGGGGGACGCTTCAAGCTGAAAGCATATATAGTTTCAACAATCAGGAATTTCATTATCTTTGTTATAAAGAAGCTAGATGAAATACCTCCTTTTCTATTTCCTATTCAACACCCTCTCCCATTATGAAGGCAATACGCCTAAGGTGTTAAGTGAAAACGACATTCACCATGTCCAATGCTACAACTATACTATCAAAAATGGTGAAGTGCTAAAAGATTCTTTTTTAATGGTGGAACGACGATTCAATGCCGAAGGTCACCCATTGGAAATAAGCATCTATGAAAAAGATGGTTCTGTCCGAAGCCTTTATGAATATGCATACAAACAGGATTCTATACTAATGGAGAGGAAAACCTACAGAGGAAATCGGGACAGCCTTGTAGAAATTCATGAGCCTATATACAATAAAAAGGGGCAGAGAACTGGTTCGCATAATGCTCACGCAGATGGAGCGCCAAAGTTGCTCAACACAGCAACTAAATACAATAGAAAAGGGCAAGTAAAAAAAACTATCTGGAGAGAAAAAGGGAAGTCTATATTACAAGAAAGTTATACCTATCGGCTTGATGGCAAACTGATGACCGTGCAAACCAAGCAAAAAAGAGCAGATAATTTCAAGATATACTACAATCATGAAGGGCAAAGAACCCATGTTTACCAACTAGCAAATAAAAGAAAATATCTCATTCAAAAACTAGATTACAATGAGAAAGGACAGCTTTCCGAAACGCATTCTCATACCTACCGAAAAATGTACATTATAGGAGTTGGGGGTAACTATATCCTAAAAAAAGGAGACAAAATCTCTAGAACGATTACCTATCATTCCAACGGTACTATCAAGGAAGAACAAGAATACATCAATAAGAAGTTATTCGCTGTGAAGCGGTATTTTTATGAGTAA
>JAHDBO010000016.1 GCA_020630355.1 Saprospiraceae bacterium | reverse complement strand
GTTCGAGCAATTTCCTCCAGCCAAAATGCCATCTTATACTTATACTTACTTTCTGTCAAGCTTGTATCCAAGCCTCTTCGTCCTGTCAGTTGAACAATTAACCAAAAGAAAAAAGCCAACAAAAAGCCTAACAAGATAAAGTAAGAGCTGTATATAGCCAATAGAAGCAGACCAAATACTATTTGGAAGGACGAAAGTGAAAAATCAATCAATATCTTGGGCAGCCCTTTTTGAATGGTAATGGTATCAAAAAAACGATTGACCATTTCTGGTGTATGGGTGTGGTCTAGGGCCAATAACTTGATTTTAGGAATGCGGTAGGCAAACTCAAGTGCAGAACGAGCAAAAATATCTTGTTGAATATTTTCCACAACTCGAAGCTGTAAGACTTGGAAAGTCCCTGTCAGGGCAATACCAACCAAAACAAAGCCAACGAGTATTATCCAAGAACTGGTCATTTCACCACCTTGGATGAAATTAATGATAGCCTGTATCCCTAGAGGTAGGGACAGGTTGACAATTCCATTGAGAAAAGCATAGAGATATATCAATCGGATCTGTTGCCGAAAGGGAATCAATAACCTCCAAAAACGACGAATTGGATTGAGGTGAACGGTCATTTAATAAGGTTGATTTTATATATTCTTAAGTTTGAATCATCACTAATCAATTGTTGTAACAAAGCCCCACAACATATTGTTGTAGGGCCTGGACATGTTATTATTGGAAATCTAAGGTTTTAGTCTTTATTCTCTTGTAATTGTAGCAACTCATATTCACTGACCAACTATCCTGAACCTAGGGATAAGCACTTCTAATCCAAATAAGAAGACACCATATTACCAACAAGACGACAAGAAACTATTGTAAAATAGATAAATCAGGTCGATATTGCTTTAGGACGTACTTCATCGGACCGTTGGCACAAACCCACCGAAAGTGCAACGGCAATTGCTGGATAACAACTGTCGGCGTGGATGCTCTCCAATAGAAAAACACCGAACATGATCAATCAACTGTTTAAGAAAATACCACTAATACATTCATCAACCCTAATTATTCAGTGATTTCCCACTAGAACGAGCGATAGTTTAGTTTGTTCAAGACGGGATTTTATTTTTTAATTCTAAAACTAAAGGATGATTCTCAAAACCTTCTTGAGGTGTTTTTATAGATTTCGTGATTGCCTTTAATTCATTGATATTGCCTGGATAATCATGGTTTTCAAACTGCTCCATCAAGGCAGTATCAGCCATAATTGTCTCGACTACATCCTCCTCTTTTAAATAATAAGAAAGAAAATTTTTAAATAAAGGTTGAATTTGCTCTTTACGCTCTCTTAAAGGAGGATTATAAATGACATGGCTACGCAATAGGCGATACAAAGCAGGGTGGAAAAGTCCACTTCTAATCTTTATCCTCAAATCTATGGAAGCAGACGCAATCAAACGTATTTTACAGGCTTGCGGTTGTTTATTTCCTTGACGAAAAAACACTTTATCCAATAAAATACTCAGAATTTGATCTTGTAACAATAGTGGCAGTTCTTCGATATGCTCCAAATAAAGCACCCCCTCATTAGCTTCGTCCAACAATCCCTCTTCCAATTGATCCTCATTAGCGAAACCAAACAACTTCTGCGGCGTTTTTTCATCTATTTGACGGCAGTCGAAAGAAACAAAGGCATTCTCTGCATATTCGCTGTTCTGATGCACTTGTTTGGCTAATGATTTTTTACCCGTACCCGTTTCCCCCACAATTAAGACATGCGTATCAGGTAATACTCCATATTTTTTTGCCTGCTCCACAACTCCTTTGTAGCTTCCAATTGCATTAATTGTCTTTATAGAAAAAGGTGTTTTATCTTTTTTACCCTTTCCTATCGTAATCAATTTTGGTGGCTCTTCTCTATTAGGGCCATACATCCCCATGAACAAAATCGCTTCATGCAATGGCACCTTAGCTTCTCCTTGTTCAATCAATAAGCAGAGGCCCAGTTTACCTCCAAAGCTGCAACGCCCCTTTGAAAGTGCAACAGGAAGGGTTTGCCCTTTTTTATCAATAAAAAAAGAAGGCACCGATATGGTAGAACCTTTTTTAATTGTTTTTTTTATGTCCATCATGCTCAACTCTGGACAGAGTTGGAAAATCATTTGACCGATTACATCATTTAACTGATACCCGAATACAGATAAAAGGCTGGGGTTCGCCCACTTAATCTTTCCAAAATCGTCTATTAAAACAATAACAATCTGATATTGGTTAGCTATCTGTTTCGCCAGTTCTAATTGTGGAGAATTGAGGGTCGAGGCCATTAGGAATGAGTTGATGGAACAAGATAAACCTATTCTATTTTTTATTTTCTAAAATTCCGAGTTTTCTCATTTTTGAATACAAAGTCTGACCATTCAAACCAAGCAGTTCGGAGGCACTCCTCTTACCAGTGACCTTCCAGTTGCACCGTTCGAGTGCTTGTGTGATATGTTCACGAGTCATATCTTCTAAGGTTAGAAAACCCGACAATCGTTTCTGGCGTTCTTTCTTGGCTACGCTCAAAACGGCTTTTACATTCAAGGCGCCTTGGTCCTTCGATAAAATAACTGCTCTTTCCACTATATTTTCCAACTCACGCACATTGCCAGGAAACGGATACTGCATCAATCGCTCCATATCTCCTTTTGAGATGCGCAGGTTGTTTTTCCCTGTTTTTTCTTGGTATCTTTTCAAAAAATAGTTTAATAACATAGGAATGTCTTCCCTCCTTTCTCTGAGTGGTATATTAACTATCGGAAAGACATTGAGCCTATAAAACAAATCTTCTCGAAACTTCCCTTCCTCTACCAGTGTCGCCAAGTCTCTATTCGTCGCTGCAATCACCCTGGTATCTACAACGATAGTATTATTGCCACCTATACGCTGAAATTCCCCTTCTTGTAAAACCCGCAATAGTTTCGGCTGGAGCTCTAAGGGGATTTCCCCAATTTCATCCAGAAAAATAGTGGCCTTGTCCGCTGTTTCAAAACGACCTATCTTCTGCCGAAATGCTCCGGTAAAAGCGCCTTTCTCATGTCCGAAAAGCTCACTTTCGATAAGCTCGGCGGCTAGTGCAGCGCAGTTAATCTTCACCAAGGGCTTGTTGCTGCGTCCACTGGTTTCGTGTATCGCACGGGCTAGCAGTTCTTTCCCTGTCCCTGTCTCTCCTAGTATGAGCACGGTTGTGTCAGTTTTAGCAACTCGTTCTACTTGAGTTAGTACTTTAGCATAATTTGGACTCTCACTAATGATTTCGCCAAAGTTATTGCTTAGCTTTGCTTCTTCGAGCAGGTAATCTTTATCTTTTTTGATTTGCTCCCTAAGTTTTTCATTCTGCTTCAACAGCCGCTCCAGTTCCGCCACTCTTTTTTTACGGTCTTCTACGTTTCTGATAAAAACACAAATATAGATACCCCCTTTGTGTTCGATCCGAATAGCATGCCCTTCTACAGGGTATTTACTCTTATCCTTTCTGATATGTTCCCCTTCTACGGGCATGACCCCAGCCGTTTCTATAAGTTTCAGAAAATGCCCCCACCTTGATTTATCATAAGTCGTTTCAATATCAAACACCTTCATTTTAATCAGTTCTTCCCGACTATACCCAGTGTGCTGACTGCAAGCTTCATTTACATTGATAAAATCCGCGTTTTCATCCACCCAAAAAATCATATCCGTTGCCTTCTCAAAGGAAGTCTGGGTCATATACATTTGGTCACTGCGTTCCGCTATCTCTTCAATATCTTGTACCGTACCGTACATAGCGATGGTTCTATCATCGGCCCGTATTGGCAGTACGTGAATGTGAAATTGACGAGCGGCACCATTTACGAGCATGCTGATCTCCCTATGCAAAGATTCTCCCTTTTTGAAAGCCTCCTCCCAGAATTGCTGCAATAAGGATTCGTATAAGTCAGGATGCAGACTTTGTTTCAAGAATCGAAATACCGAATCGTTTTCAACGGGTCCTTCTGGCTTAGGCATTCCAATTAAGTCATAAGCTCCATCACTTAAACGAAACGTTTTTTTAATGACATCCCACTCCCAGTGCCCAATCTTAGCTACCCTTGCCGTTAAATCTAATATGTTTTTGTACCTATTGACTTCTACTGAGCTTTTAGCACGCAAGAGACAAGTTTCTTCTCCGTCCATTTCAACTATCATTGCCGTCGCTTCCACAGGGAAAAGCTGCTCCTTTTGGTTCATAAAATCAACCTGAAAGGTGTGCTTGTCTTTAATGGCAATCCCCTCCCAAAGCTTTGACCATTTTGACATATTGAGCATCGGCATCAATAACATTACCGAGTTGATTAGCAGGGGGTCGTTTTGGGTTTTCAAGATTTGTAGTGCAGCAGGATTGGTGTACTGTATCCTCCCATTTCTTGAAATAAAAAATACAGCATCCGAAGAAATACTAAAAAGCGCCTCTAATGCCTTCTTTTTGAACGTTGTCATTTTTTTTATTAAATGTAAGACATATTTTTTAAATATAAAAAAAAATAAAAAACAATTTAACCTAATAAACTGAAAATCAACGACTTAAAACGTGGCACGGTTTTTCTATATATATTACTAACCGTTCGGAACAAATATTTATATTTTATAACCTATATAACCTCCATTTAGATGACAGCTAGAGAATTCAATCTTAAGTTAAAAGAAATTAAAAGCCTTTTGTTTGGTTTTGCTATGAAATTGACCAAAAATCATGACAAGGCGAACGATTTGATGCAAGAAACAATTTACAAAGGATTTAAAAACAAAAAATCATTTACAACCAATACCAACTTCAAAGCGTGGATGACGACCATCATGCGCAACGCTTTTATCAACCAATATAGAAAGAATAAAACTAGATGGAAGGTGGAGACGCCACTAGAAGATGTACGCTACCTTGCGGCAGACAAACCTGCACCCGACAATGTGGAAAGCGTCCTCATGCTGAATGAACTTAAAAAAATGATCCAACAGCTCCCACAAGAACAAATGGATTTCTTCTTATCCTTCTATAAAGGTTTTTCCTACAAAGAAATAGCAGCCGAGCACCAAGTACCTATCGGGACCGTCAAAAGTCGAATTTATTTTGCCAGACAAAAACTACAGAGTATGGCAAGAGCCAAATACGGTAGTTTGCTTGGAAGCCACAGGGCTTAAAAGAATAAAACAGGACAAGTTGAAGCCCCCCAGCACTCTTAACGCTGGGGGGCTTCAACTTGTCGCATAGGCCATGACTCAATCAACAACAGGTACCAACTCATCCCCTTCATAAACAAGCGTCCAACCTGTTGACTCTACGAGCATCTCGATAACTTGTAGCATTTGGTTGCCTTGGGTTTCCGCTTGGCGGAACAAATCTCCTTTTTTAGCTGCTTCTTCTATTTTACTTTTTGCCAGTTTATTGAGTCGGGTATAGTCCTCTGGCGTAAATGAATTGAAGGCTCCTTCTGAAATATCATAATAGTCTAGATCATGGTCAATAGATAATATTTCCGCAGCTGGCAAATTCCCAATCCGAACCGTTCGACTTGCCTGATCCGTTTCAATCGTCATTTTTGATAAATCATAACCAACCGACACTTTTGCCTTAACTCGAATCAAGGCCTTCTTTCTAAAAAAAGGTAAATTATACGCCCAGTAAGTTTTGTGGTCATACACTTCAGAATAATGCCCTTCTACGCTAATGAGTTTTGCCACCGTCTCGATACGCTCCTCTATTATCGTCGCTTGCTCTTGTATTTTTTGCTCGGTCAAGCCGTAATACTGTCTTGTCAACCATACGCCGCCCGCAAAACCTAAAAAGAGCAAAATAAGAATGCCAAAAATGGACAATAAGCGCTTAGTCATACGGCGTTAATTCATTAGTTTTAGAAAATAAAGTTGCTCGGAAACCCCTTCAAGATAAAAAGAATCCCTGATGCCCCACCAAAAAACTTACAGCATTTTCATTGAAATCATAAGATGGCTACTTCTTTCTGTTTTGTTATCTTTCGTTTATCTGATGTGGTCTATTGTCTCGCCTTACATTCAAGCGCCTTACCCAACCGACATTGATTTTCTTGCCCCCAAACAATGGGCTTTGCAAATCAAACCTTGGCGTTGGTCTTTTTACATTCATATCACTTCCAGCTTAATCGTTTTGCTAGCAGGTACTGGTCAATTCTCGAAATATGTCCTAAAAAAACACCCTAAATGGCATCGCTGGGCTGGAAAAACGTATGTTTTCCTCATTTTGGGACTGGCAGCTCCTACGGGATTGATCATGGCATTTTATGCCAATGGCGGATTGCTAGGGCAGATCGCCTTCACGCTCCAAGCCTTGTTTTGGTGGGGTTTTACTTTTGTGGCTTTCGCCAAAATACGGCAAGGAAATTTATCAGCTCATGGCAAATGGATGTTCCGCAGCTTTGCGATGTCTTTATCCGCAGTTACGCTAAGGATTTTTATTTATACCATCGGATACCTACAACTTCCACTAGATTATTATCAGAGCTACGTACTGGTTGCGTGGACTAGCTGGATTTTCAACTTACTGGTGGCAGAGCTACTGATTGGGCAGGGAGCGGTCTCTTATTTTTTCAATAAAAAAGCGAGTTAGAACCGCTCTAACCCGCCTCGTTTTTTCTCTAAAAAAGACTGGCTTTCGCCTTTGTCAAATCAAGTTTTTGTTTTTTAAAATTAGGTGGTCGAACAGGAAAACCATCGTCATTAGCCTCTGGGAATAGCAGGCCCGTAGATAATATAGCACAGGATTTGTTGCCACGAAGCGCCTTCTCTCCGTTCTTACCCAGTCGATAAGTATCCATCGAAATTGTCAAATCGGCATCTATCGAGGCCGTTACGTATTCATCTAAACCCGAACGCTCTGCTATCGTTGATACAGCGATTATTTTCCCATCAGGAGTATAGGTCACCAATTTGTAATAGCTAGGACTCAAAGCAAAAGCTTGTTTGCCCGCCAAGACCACTGCTATATAATCATCGTTTTTTGCCAACAGTGCATAAGGTTCGTATTCATCGGGCGGAACGCGTCCATATCGAGGGGAGCGCCCAGGGACAAACTCTCGTAGTTCCCAGCTTAAATTTCGACGGCGGGATTTTTTTTCCAAAGCGACATAAGCATCTCTGTCCAGATTCACTGCCGTGTCATCTTTGAGCCTTTCCACATCAATCACAAGTGGAAAATCGGCCTGCTCAAATTTATTTACAAAGTCTCCGAAAGCCCCTTCCGCATCCATTTCAGGAGCAACTATAAAATCGACTAAGGAGGTAGGAGAGGCTATAAGCCCAAAAACAATAAGGCTCGCAGTCCATAACAATTGATTCATTTTTCATGATTTTTTGGTTCAGAATACTATGTAGAACGCAAAACCAC
This sequence comes from Saprospiraceae bacterium, assembly GCA_020630355.1. GTDB lineage: Bacteria > Bacteroidota > Bacteroidia > Chitinophagales > Saprospiraceae > JAHDBJ01. Next base: position 8,149 of record JAHDBO010000016.1, on the reverse strand, counting down.
GTAAACCAATTACTTAACAAAAGGTTAAACCTCCCTATTTATCTAAATCAGCTCGATTTATCAAGGTATCAATAGGGTATTGATTGCTTAGTTCAAATGCTTGTTCGAGGTTATTTTGGATCGTCTTCTTAAAATAGACCAATCCCAGACCCTCTGCATAAAATTCTAAGATTTTACTGTCGTACTCTAGGTACTCTCCTTGGTTGTTATAAGCAATGACTTCATCCACAGAAAAGACGACACAATCACGTTCTTTTCCTAAAACGCTGTAAGTTGTATCTTTCAAGTAGCTCCGCTTGCGAGAGAGCGTATTGAGCAATAGGCTATCATTAAAATCTTTGAATTCAATCTCTGAAGCTAAGTAGCCTTCTTCACCTGTCCACTCAAATGCCATCAGACTACTTGCTTTGACATCCGCAATGATTTTCTTAGAAAGATTTCCTAGAGAATCATAATCCATAAAGTGATAATCCTTTAGAACAGCTCCTTCAGGTATGATTTCCTCTAAGCTGAACTGTGTATTTCTGTAGAGGTGGTCGTAGTAATTAGATACTAGAAAAGTTCCTGTGTCGTTTTGAACACTAATATAATATTTGTAGTACGGCGCTAGATTGGTTTCCCCCACTGTTTGGTATTCATAAACCAGCCCCTCCCCCAACTGCTCTACAGGATAGTAAAAAGGGCGAATATCCCTTGTTACGTCCTTCTGGCAAGAACCCACCAATAGCACCCCTAAACATAAACCCCAGACAACTTTCATCAGTAGACATTACTTTTTCAATACAACTCAGCACAAGCACTAATCAATCATGAAGCCTGCTTATTGCTAAAGTCTGTAAAAACTTTATCATAACTTATCTGAAGCCCAAAAGGCACTTTCTCCTCTTTTGTTTCGGAAGAATAATTGGGCTGGATGCTATAATTATCATTTCTAGGTGCTTCATCACTCGGGCTCCCTACACTCAAATTAAGCAATGCCCCGTCTATCTGATACAGCTCTAGTATTTCATCCGCAGACTCAATAATCTCCAAAATACAAGCTTGTAGGACTTCTGGGTCAATATCATTCAACTTCAACTTCTTCTCTTTGTTGGTTTTCATGGCAAGGACATTTCGTAATTAACAATGTTTATTGGGTTATGACAAAAAATATCATGGACAGCATATATACATACTGTCCTAATACTTGCCATAAAAATAGCGTCTTTCACAAGGAAAGAAAATTAACTAAAGTGTAAGTGCTTAATTCACAATGCTCGCCTGCAATATAAGTCTTATCTATCAGCAGCGCTAAACTGCTTTAGAAAGCGGACGTCATTCTCAAAGAAGAGGCGGATGTCGTTAATCCTGTAGCGAAGCATTGCTTGGCGCTCTATACCCATTCCGAAGGCGAAGCCAGTGTATTTCTTAGAATCGATGCCACAGTTTTCCAATACTTGTGGGTCTACCATACCACAGCCCAATATCTCTACCCAACCTGTGTATTTACAAATATTGCAGCCTTCAGTATGGCAAACGAAGCAAGAAATGTCCATTTCGGCACTTGGCTCTGTAAATGGGAAATAAGAAGGGCGAAGGCGAATTTTGGTACTATCGCCATATAATTCCCTTGCGAAATAATATAAAGTCTGTTTCAAATCCGCAAAAGAAACATTCTCTGCCACATAAAGCCCTTCTACTTGGTGGAATTGACAATGCGCCCTAGCAGAAATGGTTTCGTTGCGATATACTCTACCCGGTGCGATAATGCGTATTGGCGGCTCCAACTTCGTCATCGTCCTTGCCTGTACAGACGAAGTATGGGTTCTCAGTAGCATTTCTGGGTCGTTCAACAAATAGAAAGTATCCTGCATATCCCGAGCGGGATGGTCTTCTGGTGTATTCATGGCAGTAAAATTGTGCCAATCGTCTTCAATCTCCCGCCCTTCTGCCACGGTAAAACCAATTCTTGAGAAAATCTCTACTATCCGATTCCATACGATAGCAATTGGATGTCTAGAGCCCATCACAATTGGCTCTGCTGGAGCAGACCAGTCCAAATCTGAAGACTCGGCAGATTCATTTGCCGCTTCTAGTTGTGTTTTTAAGTCCTGAAATTTTGACTCGGCTGTTTGTTTTACTTCGTTGACCAATTGTCCAAACTCCTTCTTTCGCTCATTCGCAACATTTCTAATCTCTCCAAACAGGGGTTTGATGATATTCTTAGTCCCTAAGTAACGAATACGGAATTGCTCCAACTGCTCCGCATCGCTTGGCGCAGCCATTTTAATTTTTTCTAATACCGTTTTGACCTTATCGAAAATTTCAGCAGACATAATCTTAATAATTAAGAATGAAAAATGAAGAATCAGGCATTTCACCTGCCCCAGTTTCAATCTAATACCAATCCATAGTTAGAATTTAATGATGATTTTGATTATTGATTGGTATATGTAACTAACTAAACTAAAAAACAAAGGTAGATAATGTGTACACATTATCTACCTTTCGCAATTGAAAATTAATATGCTTTAGTGCAGTTTATTGTTTTTTTATCTCCGAAAGTCTTGCTTTCACTTCTTCAACTGCCTCTTTTTGTGCTTCTATCGCCTCTGTAGTCTTCTCTTGATCGACGATATTCGCCTCAATATCGGCTTCTGCCTCTTCGATTTTTTTCTTATAGCTCTCTATATCACGCTCTAGTTTTGATTTTTGCTTGACCAATTTTTCATAATTTTTTTCTTGCTTTTTTAGCTTGTCCTCTTCTGCTTCCACTTCGGCTTCCACCATACCAGCAATATTCTCTTTTGCAAAGTTCAATAATATAGATTCTGCCGAGCTGTATTTATCAGGGTGGTCAATTGAATTAACATACGCCCCTCCCAAATCAAACCAAGCCGTCAAGGTATTTCCACTTACCGTTGCATATACATCTACAGTGTTCGCACCACCCACACCTGTGATTTCTAAATCATCCGAGAAAATCTCTTTTGTTTTCCGATTGCGTTTCGTCTTTCCCCCTTTGTAATCTTTCATCAATTTCGTCCAGCTTTTCTGAAGCGATTTCGCTTCCGCATTAGGCACGGCAATACTCAGGGAATTATTTTTACCGACGCTCATCGCACGTTCGTTTTCCTCCACTTGCAGGGCTTCCACATCCGCTATCGACAACTGCGCCCCCACCATAAAAGGAAGCACTATAAAACTTAATAAAAAAATCAATGTGTTTTTCATAATTATATCTTTTGAATTAAAAAACATACAGGTTGTTCTCAAATATAAACATTTTAACCCAGTGCCTGAAGCTCTAACATCCGTTTATAAACAAGATATTTGGGTGTTTTTTTGTAAATAGATTGATAAATACTTAGGGCTTCCGCTTGGTATCCATGCTCTCCCATCAATGTCAAAGAATACAATATGGCTCCTCGCTCCCGCTCGGACTTCACTTCTGCAAGTAGGTTTTTTAACGCCTCAATATGTTTTGAATTACCACTACAGACATATCCCGTTCGATGATTCAGAACATTCATATTGAAGTACAACTCTCGATTATCCAATTCTTTTGTAATGCGTCGTCCTTCGTTTAAAACCTCTTCTGCTTTATGACATTCCCCCATCTCATGATAGAGCGTTGCTAATTGTAACAAGGTATAACTTAGCGTCCTTTTATTGTCAATATATTTGGATATATCAACGGCTTCCAAATAGCATTTCAGCGCCTTCTGGTATTCTTTTCTATATAAACAAGCATCTCCTAGAGTCCCTAAGGATTTTGCAATCCCTTTTTGATAGTTAATATCTCGGCATAGAGACAAATTTCTTTCCAGATAGTCACAGCCTTTTTCAAACTCACCTTTCAAAACAAACAAATCTCCAATCAATCCCAGAGCAATAGCAATCCCTTGTTTATCGCCTAGGGTTTCGGAAAGTTCTAAGTCTTCTACAAAATGTTCCATCGCCTTCTGATAATCGCCTTGACGCTCATAGACGCTACCGATACAACCTATTGCTATCGACATCAACAGCTTATCCCCAAGCAACTCCGCTACTTCCATGCCTTGTTGGTAGTGCTGCATCGCTTTTTGGTAATCGCCTTTTTCAAAAAGGACAATCCCCAGATTGATGCTCATTGTTGCGATACCCTGTTTGTTTTCGGCCTCCTGGCATAAATTCAATTGTGGCAATTGACATTGAATCGCTTCTTCATATCGTCCCTGATTCATGTAGGTCAAGCCTAGATTAGCAACAACCCTTGAATTTTGGATAGAACGCCCCACTTTTTCACTGATTTCGATGCTACGGATATAATAATCTTTGGCCTGCTCATATTCCCCTTGGCGGAAAAAAACATTCCCTAAGTTACCATAAACTTGGTACATACCAATTTGGTCATTGATATTCTCAAAGAAAGCAGCAGATGTTTCCAAATTCAAGCGCGCTTGTTCGTAGTCACCTTTCAAGGTCAGTAAATTACCTAGTCGATTATTAGCTCGACCGATATACTTCTTATTTTCCAGTTCATTTGCGAGCTGCAAGGCTTCCGTGTATCGCTCTTCACAGGCTCCCCATTCTCCCACCAATTCCAAAACGCTTCCTTTTTTCAATAAAATGCGGATGGTATTCACCTTATTTTTTTCGGCTCGGAGTATCTTTAGCAATTTATCATAAAAATAAATCGCACGTTCGTTGTGGTAATTGTGTCGATTGTACTCCGCAGCCTTTTCTAGGTACTTGGTTGTTTTTTCTTGTACCCCGGCTTGTTCAAAATGAAATGCCAAATCAGCCGACCGCCCTTCTCTATTTTCAGGATATAAACGCTCGATTGCCTCTCCTATAAAACGGTGCAATTCCCTCAAACTAGCCTTCAATTGCATGTCATAAACTGCCTCCCTAAGCAAACTGTGCTTGAACATGTACCGCAATTCGCTGACCGCCTTCCAAATCTGATTGCGTTCTGCTGAGCGAATCTGCTCTCGCAATAAGACCCCCGTATCTTTCTCTTTGAAAGCTTGTTGGGACTTCATGACTTCCGTCAAAACTGGCACTTCAAATTCACGTCCGATCACTGCCGCTGCCTTAACGGTCTCTTTGACTAAAGCCGATAAGCGGTCAATACGTGCCATCAAAATCGTATTCAAAGAACCCGACACTTTGATTTCTCCTTCTTTTATCTTCCACCACTCCCCTTTTTTTACAAGAATATCCGTTTCTAAAAAATATTCGATCATCTGCTCTAGATAGAAGGGATTGCCATTGGTAGCACGTTGAAACAGTGCCAACACCTCTTTGCCAACTTTACCTCCTAGCCATTTCTCTGCCAGTTGGTTGACCGTGATGGTTGAGAGTATGTTCAAATCATAAGAAAGCACAGCAATGCCCTCTCGCTCTAGGATACTCGGTTCGAACAGTAGCGGTTTTCCTCCATCATCCCAATAGCGAGAAGTGATCACCAATAAGATAGGATATTTCTGAAAAGTGCGTATGAAATCTTGTAGAAACGCCTTAGAACTATTGTCAAACCAGTGTGCATCTTCCAACTCGATGACCGTCGGAGCAAAAAGGCTTTCTGCTACGATTAAATTGGCAATGGACGCAATTGTATTTTGATAACGACCCTTTGCGTCGAGTTGTTCCCAAAGCGATTGGTCATCCGCAATGCCCACCAATGCAGCTAGAATTGTCTTCGTCCTTTCTAGTTCTTTAGCAACTTCCTCCCCTTTTTTGCCCAAAGCTCCACAACGTTCTACCAATGCCTCAAAGAGCAATCCAAACTGATGCTTGTTCTCTTTTAGGCTTTTCTGAGAAGATTGTTGGAAATAGTTTTTTATAAAATACAGAAAGGGATTAAAAGGCTTTTTTAGTATTTGGTCCGCTTGGCAGATATACCAGTTCAAATGCCCTTTTGTGCGCAATTGCTTCCGCATCTCGAAACACAATCGGCTTTTACCAATACCAGCCTCTCCGTATAAATAAACCACCCCTGGACATTGCCCATCAAACATGGGTTGGGCAAACTCGACTAGCCCTGTGAGTTCCTCTTGCCTTCCTGCAAACTCCCGTTCATAAAAAGGAGCTGAACGATCAAGTTTCCCTTCTAGTTGAAAAATAGAAACGGCGCCCTCTATCCCTTTAAATCGGATAGTGCCTTTATCTTTGAATTGAAAATACTTTTCTTTTGCAATATCCTCGTCTGTCAATACTTCTCCCCAATCCGCAGAGACCATCAACCTCGCCGCTAGATTGACCGTGTTGCCTACGGCAGCATACTGACAGCACGGCTCTCCACCGATAAAACCAGTATAGGCAACACCACTAGAAAGCCCTATCTTATACTGTAAGCTTATCTCGTGCTCTAAATATTCCAATGCCAATTGTAAGTCCAGCACAAACTCCAATGCCCTTTCTTTGTTATTTTCGAAAGAAAGCGGCGCCCCAAAAAAACCTACAATAACACCTCCTTTGTCCCCGAAATCAATTTCCTTGAAATAACCTGCGAAGCGATGAAATTGATTGATGACAATAGAACTAAACTCGTTAAAATCCTCCTCTCTGTCAACACCTCTAAACGAAATGAACACAGAGACAACCTCTCTAAACTCTCCTTTATCATTGGCGTGGATAACCGCTTGTGGCAAAAAAGGTTTCAAGTCCTTGACCGAAAAAAGCGGCTTCTTTTCGACAGCTTGCCTAAAAGGAATGGTTTGGTTAAATTTTTCTAGTCTGAAGAAATCATCTGAAACCTGTGTGATAGATGGCGATACTTTTAGTTTTGATAAAAAATATTTGTCCAGTACGATTTCCTGTTTTTCCGCATGGTGCTCACTCGCTGCGCAATTATCAATCGCTGCCCCTCTGAAATAAAAAGACTGAACCACCTCTCCTACGATTCCCCACTTGACACGACCATAAGAAAGACCAACCTTCGCATCAATCTGAAAATCACCAAAAGGTGTATTTTTCGAGCCATCTATCTTGAATAAATCTTGAATCAATACTGCTGTGGCCAATAGCTCCTCGGCCGAGATAGAATTATTTTTCGTTTGAAAAATGGCGGTAAACGCATCCCCTGCGAAATATGGAATAAAACCTCCTCTATCATAAACCACACTTACCAATGGCTCAAAAACACTATTCAGGATAATGGACAATATCTCCGCTCCTTCTGTCCCACGCTTCATCAAGGTACTGGACAATGCCGTAAAACCTGATAAATCAATGAACATCGTATAAGCCTGAAGACTACCAGACTGGTTTTGTTCAGTGTTTTTTTCTAGGATAAATTGTGGAACGAGTTGTTTCAATCTAAATATTAAATTAAAATGTGGATTGTAAATTTAACATAATTCACAATGTATCTATTATTCATTAAATCTATAATTCGTTTTAACCCAAAAAAGCTCAAACAATCGTAAATTTTAGTAATTATAGTGCCTCTAATTCGTTTTATATTAAAAATAACTCAATCTTGCTCGGAGATTATATGTCTTTTATTGTAATTTTGCGGCTTGATTTTTGAAATCTGGTTATAACAACTAGAATCACTTTAAGCCTTGCCAGCAAAACCACATTTCAAAAGGTAAAAAAATTGTGCGATGGATAACCATGAATTGAAGCAGTCCTTTAACGAAAAAGGAGAAACAGTAAGTCCAGTATTACCAGAAAATGTCAAAAATTTCCTAATTGACATTGATGGAACAATCTGTGATGACATTCCAAATGAGGAACCAGAACGTATGGGTACGGCGATGCCTTACAAAGATGCCTTGAAAATTTGTAACAAATGGCATGAAGAAGGCCACATCATCACCTTCTTTACTTCTAGAACAGAAGAGCACCGAGAGGTAACGACTAAGTGGTTGGAAGAAAATGGGTTCAAATACCACGGTCTATTAATGGACAAACCAAGAGGTGGTAATTACCATTGGATTGATAACCACATCGTAAAGGCTACCCGTTTCAAAGGAAAGTTCACCGATTTGGTGGTCAAGAACCACGAGATAGAAGTATTCAAGCACTAGTGTTCACTAGAAAGTTTGACAAAATAAAACGAAAACACATTCCCCCTTGTTGGTATCACCAGCAAGGGTTTCTTTTTGTTTAACCCTAGGATTGCACTTAATGACAAGAATATGATATAGCATTTAATCCAAACCCTTTACCTTTATCT
>JAHDBO010000333.1 GCA_020630355.1 Saprospiraceae bacterium | reverse complement strand
CCTTTTCGTATGCGGGCCCTCGCCTATCTGATAGATGGTCTTATTTTGTTGCCCTTGAGTCTCCTAGCTTTGTATAATATTATTTATTTGAAAATCTACGCAATCGATTTAGGCGTTGCAATCATCTCATTGCTCTACAAACCTGTTTTAGAATCCTTGTACTCTGCCACATGGGGCAAACAACTGCTCAAACTCAAAGTGACCAATACCCAGATGCAAGCCATTAATATAGACGAAGCCCTGAAAAGATACGTATTTGAGTTTGCTATGGGTTTCTTTGGGATACTTCTAAGCTATCAATTTTTTCAAAATGAAACTTTCCTTGCGATACAAAGCTTAGATGATTTTACTGCCTTTCAATCTTCTAGCGCGGTGGTTGCCGAAACCCTAGCAGCAATTTGGATGGGTGCCGTAATGTGGATTATATTTGATGAAAGGAAACAGGGGCTACATGATAAACTTGCTTCTACTTACGTCATCCTTGACCCAGAAACTGTAAAAATCATCAATAAGTCCTAAGCTTTCTAACAGATTTTCGGTCATCTAAAGAACTTACTTATGGTTATAGGACACAGTCTAATGAGCGAAATGGACGTTTATCTTTTCCGTACAGGAAAACATATCCGTCTGTACGAAAAACTAGGGAGTAAACCCATGTCTGTCAACGGGCATCAAGGAACTTTCTTTGCTGTTTATGCGCCCATGGCAAAACAGGTCGAGGTCATTGGTGACTTCAATCAATGGGATGGGAAAGAGTATGGCTTGAATGCGAGGTGGGATGGTTCTGGTATTTGGGAAGGCTTCATTCCAGGAGTAAAAGAAGGAGATTTATATAAATATAAAATCTACTCTCACGTTCACAATCAAGTCCTAGAAAAAATAGACCCTTTCGCACGTTATTTTGAAATCCCCCCCAATACGGCTTCTATCGTTTGGGATACAAAATACGATTGGAAAGATAAAGACTGGATGGCAAAGCGCAAGGCGCACAATGGCTATCACAAACCCTATTCCGTCTATGAGGTTCACCTAGGTTCTTGGAGGTATGCCGAAGACGGAAAGACACAGCTCAGCTACCTAGAACTGGCCGATAAGCTCGTCGCCTATGTCAAGGAAATGGAGTTTACGCACGTAGAATTTCTCCCTGTGATGGAACACCCCTACGAACCCTCCTGGGGCTATCAAGTAACGGGCTTTTTTGCCCCAACCAGTCGCTTTGGGCAGCCACAAGATTTTAAAGTACTAGTCGATAGATTTCATCAAGAAGGTATTGGCGTCATCTTGGACTGGGTGCCCTCTCACTTCCCTGCCGATGGTCACGCCCTAGGGAATTTTGACGGAAGTCGTCTGTACGAGCATCCTGATTGGAAAAAAGGCTATCACCCCGATTGGGACAGTTTAATATTTAATTACGAGCGGGATGAAATTCGTTCCTTTCTGCTAAGTTCCGCTATTTTTTGGTTGGACGAATATCATGCCGACGGGCTTCGAGTAGATGCTGTTGCTTCCATTATTCATCTTGATTATTCTAGAGAAGAAGGACAATGGGAACCCAATCGTTTTGGTGGAAACGGTTATCTGGCAGGGATGCAATTTGTCAAGGATTTGAACGAAGCGGTTTATCGAGAGTATCCCGATACGGAAGTCATTGCTGAGGAATCCACTGATTTTCCCAAGGTCTCTTGGCCCTTACACGAGGGCGGCTTGGGCTTCGGTCAAAAATGGATGATGGGTTGGATGCACGATACCTTGAAGTATTTTAAAAATGACCCACTTTTCAGAAAGCACCATCATGGTATTCTGAGCTTTAGTTTGGTTTATGCGTTCTCTGAAAACTTCATGCTGCCTTTTTCTCATGATGAAGTGGTACATGGTAAATCGAGTATGATTGGTAAAATGCCTGGTGATGAGTGGCACAGCTTCGCTAATCTTCGAGCCTTGTATGGCTACATGTATACCCACCCTGGTTCTCAACTTCTTTTCATGGGCGGCGAAATCGGGCAATATGAAGAATGGAACGATAAAGCACAACTAAGCTGGCAAATTTTACAATACGAACCCCATAAAGGGCTGCAAACACTCGTAAAAGATTTAAACATTCTATCCAAAACCTATCCTGCCCTGTACGAACGTGCTTATGTGCCAAGTGGCTTTTCTTGGATAGACAATAAAGATGTCGACCGTTCTATCATCGTCTATATGCGACATGGGGAGCAGGAAAAAGATGATTTACTAGTCGTTTGTAATTTTGTGCCCGTCAAGCGGGAAAAATATCGGGTTGGTGTCCCTGCTTCTACAAAATGGAAAGAAATTTTCAACTCTGATGATGAAAAATACTGGGGCAACGGAACGGCCAATAAAAACCCAATCAAAGTCGAGCCAGAAAATATGCATGGAAAGGAAAACTCTATACTGATAGATGTACCAGCCTTAAGTGTCTGTATTTTTGCTAAAGTGGCAACTAGGAAAAAAGGGAG
>JAHDBO010000332.1 GCA_020630355.1 Saprospiraceae bacterium | reverse complement strand
TTTCACCTTTAACTACTGCTGAGCCAAATGTCTCATCAGCAAGCATTGTTCCTAGAAAATTTTTCCAATAAGTATCATCTACGACTAAGTTTAAAAAGCCTTTCACTACATTGTAGGCAGTAACTTCTTCGACATTTTCCACAAAAAAATCTCCTAGCTCTTGAGCAATGACATCTGGCTTTTTTCTTGCCACCCGTGCAAAAGGAAAAGTCACCACCGTATAATCCCCTTCAAATTCTTTTCGGGTATTGTTCATTGTGATGTCCTTAGCAGTGATGTCTGCATTATACAGGGCTTTCACTCCAGCGATTACGCCGTTTTCAATACTAGCAACAATATTCATAAGCTCTTTTTAGTCATTTCTCCACTTAACCCAATTCATCTCCTCATGAGTTCCAAATTGATTGCAAATGTAGGGATTTGTAAGACTTTTTTTAGAGCTAATTATTATAAAATTGCGCCCACTATACAACCTGTCCTAGAGTATTTATATCTTAGCTACCGAAGTATCCTTTAAAAACGTCAACTACTTTTTAGTAAGAACCAAATGCCCTAACTCAGACGAATTATTTTAAATCTATTTAATTCATCTTTTAATCCCCAGTTTATGAAAAAGTTGACACTGCTTTTTTCCCTTTGTTTATTGTCTTATCTCCTACAAGCACAACAAGTTGTGCAGGTCATGGGTACAGACAAACAAGTTCCTTTAAGTACTTTTGAAAATTTAGATGGCGTATACCAAACCGTCGATAACAATCAAATCTACCGCTATTATGTAAAAGTAAATAGTGAAGCAGAAGCCTCCGATGTCATAGCGAAAGCTAGGACAGCAGGTTTTTCTAATGCATTTTACAGAGATTTAGCAACGCTTCCGCCTTGTTGCAGTGTTTACACACCAGTGGCAGAAAAAATTAGAACCCTAAAATCTATTTTCTTTGATTTTGACAAATCTTTCTTGCGTCCTGAATCAAAAAGACAATTACAAACCTTGGTCGAAATCCTACAAGAGAACCCTGGTTACTCTGCTGGCTTAAGAGCGCATACAGATGCCAAAGGAAGTGTAGAATACAATCGTGCCTTATCCCAACGCCGAGTCGACTCTGCCAAGAACTATCTTTTGAGTAAAGGTATCGCTGCATCTCGAATTTCAACTAGCACTTATGGGGAAGATTCTCCAATTGCTAATAATGAAAAGAATGGTGCCGACACACCTGAAGGTCGTCAATTAAATCGCCGAGTTGAATTACTTGTTTTAGATGGCAATGGCAACACTTTGAACGGTGTCGTAGAAGAGATTTTTGTTCCAGATGACTTGAAGAATTAAATACAAAAAAGTAGGGCTGTTGCAATGCAACAGCCCTACTTTTTTGTATTTAATTATCCTTTCCCCAATTCTACGGCTCTCTCCAATGCTGCCTTCGCCCCTGCCTTCACCCCATCATGCAGGGCAGTCCCTTGAAAAGAATGAAGGGCCGCTTCTGTCGTTCCTCCTCTGGAAGCTACCTTGGCAATCCATTCACTGCACGAGAAATTAGACTTGTTATGTAAATCGACCGCCCCTTTAAAGGTTTGGCTCACTAACAATTCAGATTCGGAAGTAGAAAAACCCATTTCTTTTGCCGCCTCCATCAACGCATTCATAAAAAAGAAGACATAAGCAGGGCCACTTCCAGATATTGCTGTTGCAGCATCTATCGCTTCCTCATTTTCTACATAAACGGTCTTCCCAGTTGTATTCAGCAGGTTCTGAACTGTCACCAATTCAATACGGGTCACATCATCCGAAGAGGTAAAAGCGGTCATTCCCATCCCGATTTGAGCCGGTAGATTAGGCATCGCCCGGATAACTTTTTTGACACCTAAAGCCTCCATAATCGTCTGGATTTTCACGCCTGCCATAATGGATAGAAATACCTGCTGCTCGCTCACCATTGGTTTCAATAGTTCAAACAATACAGGCGTGTCTTGTGGCTTGACCGCAAAAATAATCAGGTCTGCCTTGCTCAGGCAATCTTCAGGACGTCCATAAACCGTTCCTATATCCTTTGTGGAAAGCTGTGCTGCTTTTGCTGGTGATTTTTCCAGTATCATCATATTTTCACGATTCGCAATGTGCGAGCGCAAAAAACTCTGGGCATAAGTTGCCCCCATATTACCGCCCCCAATAATCAAAATGTTCATCTTGTGCCTAGTTTTAGTAGTAAACAAGTTTCCGTAGTGAAAACATTTACTGTAAACTCAGTTTCTTCTATAAAGCTGCCTTTAAAATCCGTTCTATATTTATTGTTCGACAAAATGAGTAAGTTATTAGTGATTATTCTAAATGATTTTGTATTGCGAGCCTGCCTGAGCAAGCAGGTTTATGAAACTAAGTAATTTCAATAGTTCTGGGTCATTCAAAATTCAAAATTTTTCATTCAGAATTAAGTCTACTATATTCTACTTGAATCTCAGAAAGTAGTTCTTTGTTGAAAACTTTTAATT
>JAHDBO010000331.1 GCA_020630355.1 Saprospiraceae bacterium | reverse complement strand
GTCGAAAATGCCCCTTGCTGGAAAGTCCCTCGGATAATGGTCGCTTGCTCATCCAACTCTCCTGTGTACGTCATCCCTAGACTCGCTGCTTTGACCATAATTTTCCTGCCTTCTATTTCTGTAGAAGACGTTGGTAAATCTTTTGCGCCTTGGTCGGGGCTATCCATCGTGGTTGTATACTGAGCTCCTTCTTTTTTTATTTTAAAAATAAAAGTCAGCTCTTGGTTGGGCAATTTCAAAAGCCCATTCCACTGCCCTACAAAATCCTGCCCTTGTAGATTAAATGTAATCGCTATCAAACAAAAAACGAAACTGTATTTTTTCATAATGGTATTCTTTTATCGGTGGATATATCATCCTGCTTGCGAGAGTAGGGAGGTATAAAATAGGATTCCATTTGCCGAAAGGCAGATTGATATTCAAATGACGCTCTTCAACTATCCTCTTTTTTAAAAATAATGTACGAATAAACCATAGGAATAAGCGCCAGCAGAATCACTATCGTCATCATCAAACCAAAAGCCAATTCTGATTGCATCAGCAAGCCTAGCAAAACAACAAGCATACCACCAATCACCCAAAGCACACCAGCTAATGCGTGCGTCTTTTTCCAAACGGTTTCGCTTTCGAGCGTCCAAGGCGTTCGAATACCCATAAAATAATTGGGTTGAATCGTCTTCATATAATTCCCAACTACCAACAACAATACACCTATTATCACAAAGATGAAGTTGGTGTTCATCGCTTCCGTCGATTGTGCTTGATAGATAAAAAAACAAGCCAGACCAGACATCAATGTAGTCATAGCAAACTTGATTTGACCGTATTTGTTCCCCATTTTATGAATGGTTTTCTTAGGGTCAATAGATGGAACAACAAGTAGTACCACATAAGTCAACACGGGCAACAGAAAAGGCAAAAGCAGCAAACTCGATTTGCTCCCATAGCCATCCACTTCACCAGCAACATTCCAATGAATGGGCACTTCTTCAGGCAACGCTCCCCAGATAGAAGCCAGATATACAAAAGGCAAGGCAACTATCAATAACAGGGGCAATTCCGATTTCCATCTAGTTTTCATGAGCTATTTTTTAGTCTTTTAATTTAATAATCCAAGTAAGTACATCTTCTAGAATACTGGTATTCAAACTATAATGAACATATTGCCCCTTCTTCTCGCTATAGACCAAATCCGCACGTTTGAGCAAGTCTAAGTGATGTGAAATACTTGGCTTGGAAATATTGAAATGTTCAGCAATTTCTCCAGCTGTTCGATTCCTTTCTTTCAACAATTCTAATATTTCCCGCCTTGTCGCATCATTCAATGCTTTGAACAGTTGATTCATTTCTTTTTTTAGGTATTTAGGTAAATATCTAAATACTTTAAAACAAAATCAAGTCCATCCCATTGGAAAAGGATAATTTTATACGAAAAGGCTTTTTTCTCCTTGCATAGAATTACTTTTGCTCTCGAAATGCGTCACAACACAGTCGCAAATCGAAACCGACTCTATGGAAATACTAACTTATCTAGGAATGTTTGTTGCGAGCATAGCAGTCTTGCTAAAAGCTTCTGACTGGTTCGTGGATGCTGCCGAGCGTATTGGCTTATCTTGGGGTATTTCACCTTTTATCATAGGTGTGACGATTGTGGCTTTTGGTACATCTCTACCAGAATTAGCCAGTTCTATTTCTGCGGTTGCTGCCAATGAATCCGCTATCGTAGCGGGTAATGTTATCGGTTCTAATATTGCCAATATTCTTTTGGTGCTAGGATTGACGGCTGTATTCGCCAAGAAAGTAAGCATCAGTGGCAATATCATGGAAGTAGATATGCCTTTGCTACTAGGTTCTTCCTTCTTTCTGTGGTTTGCATTGTATGACGCCAATTTCACTTTATTTGAAGCTGCTATTTTCTTAGTGGCACTTATTTTCTTCTTAATCAGCTCGTTTAGTGCCGAAAAAGACGAAGACAGCCAAAGACATAAAGCTTCACCTAGAGACTATATTATACTATTGATTGGGGGGATTTTAGTGAAATTTGGTGCAGATTATACGATTGAAGCCATACAAAAACTTTCGCAAATAGCAGGCATTGACCCCGATTTGATTGCAGTGACTGCCGTAGCAATCGCCACCTCCTTACCAGAAATTATTGTCAGCATCGGTGCTGCCCGAAAAGGAAAACCAGATATTGCCGTCGGCAATGTACTCGGCTCCAATCTTTTCAACACTTATGCGGTCATGGCGATTCCGTCCTTCTTCGGTACTTTAGAAATCACACCAACTATTCTTGGCTATATGCTGCCTTTCATGGTAGCTATGACTGTCCTGTTTGCGATTATCTGCATTACCAATCGTATCTCAAGATGGGAAGGTACAATGCTGCTGCTTTTCTATGTTTTATTTATGTATAAATCATTAGAAATAGCGGGATTTGCTTAGAGTTTATCGAAAAAAAATCCTTAATCACCCTTTACCATTATCC
>JAHDBO010000330.1 GCA_020630355.1 Saprospiraceae bacterium | reverse complement strand
ACTTGAAAGGAGCTTACGAAATGTGTAAAGAAAAGAATGTATTGTTCATTGCGGACGAAGTACAGACGGGTATCGCTCGTACAGGTAAATTATTGGCTTGTGATCATGAAGGTTTTCAACCTGATATTTTGATTTTGGGTAAAGCCCTTTCTGGTGGTGTGATGCCCGTTTCTGCGGTATTGGCAAGGGATGAGATTATGTTGTCTATCAAGCCAGGGGAGCATGGTTCTACATTCGGTGGAAACCCATTAGCTTGTAAAGTGGCAATGGCTGCGCTAGAAGTCGTCCGTGATGAGAAATTGGCAGAACATGCAGAAGCAATGGGCATTATTTTCAGGGCTCGGATGCAGGAATTGGTGGACAAATGCGATTTGGTGACATTGGTGAGAGGGAAAGGTTTATTGAATGCCATCGTGATCAACGATACAGAAGACAGCGATACGGCCTGGAATATTTGCTTGAAGTTGCGTGACAATGGCCTTTTGGCAAAACCGACGCATGGCAATATCATCCGATTTGCGCCGCCATTGGTGATGACAGAAGAGCAGCTGAGAGATTGTTGTGATATTATTGAAAAGACAATTATGGAGTTCTAGGATTTCATATTAAAAGTTAGAAAGGCGCATCGAGTTGACTCGGTGCGCTTTTTTTATCATTTCAGTTGATAACCATATTGCTTTAGAATGGCTTGCGCTTTTTTTGAAAATAAAAAGTCTTCAAATACTTTTGATCCTTGTTTAGACTTTTCTCCTTGTTTGATCATGATGACTGATTGTTCGATGTCATTGTACAAACTATCAGGTATGGCGGCCCAATGACCTTTGCCTTTTAGCTCCATTGATAATACAGAAGAGATGGAGGTAATACCAAAATCGACGTTCTGTGTTTCAACAAAACGGTTGACTTGGGCGATGCTTTCCCCATAAATTAGTTTATCCTGCGCTTGCTCCGATAATCCAGATTGTTTTAGGGCTTCTTGCGCCGCTCTTCCATAAGGTGCGGTCGTAGGATTGGCAATTGCAATTTTAATATCTTTTTGAATCAAGGAATCCAAAGGGAAAAGTGGTTTTTGACTATTGCTCCAAATAACGATTTTTCCTAGAGCATATATTTGAGGTATAGTGGTACTTTTCCCCTGTTTATAAATAGAATTGGGATATTTCGTATCTGCCGAAACAAACACATCATAAGGAGCGCCCTCTAGGATTTGAGCGGTCAGTTTCCCTGATGAGCCAATGATTAATTCGCAAGCTTGACCCGTTTCTTCTTCAAAAGCAAGACAAATATCCTTCATGGCAAACTGCATATTGGCAGCGGTAGCAATCAATAAAGGGGAGGCATTTGGACGCTTACCACAAGCAGACAATAGAAGGAATATGATTGCCCAATTGTATGTTCTTTTATTCAATTGTCAGAGAATTTTGAATATTTTTTTAAAAAACCAAAAATATCATTCATAAAACACTAGATGATGATTTGGGGGATAATTTTTAATAAAGAAAGGATAACCCTTGTTTATTTGGTGGTGAAAAGATAAAGACTCCATAAATTCTGAAAAATAAAACAGAGTATTCCTGATTGTGTTGTCCTTGCTCGTTTTTATAGTTTTTTGTAGAAAATCGAGCTTTCATCCTAAGGTAAAATGTTTTACATTTGAAATACGATGCAATTTAAAAGCACATATAAACTGGTTTTTTTAACAAAGACTATTGCGCTCACAACTCCAGTGAGCTTAAGCCGCCGTCGCCGTCAGGCGTGATATTCAACATATTATAGCGTAAGCCCAACCACTTTATTACCATTATTTATTCACATTACAACTGAATAACAATGTCTTATACCATTGTTGTTGCTGATGAGTCCTATCAGCACTATGCGCAGACGATTTGTACGATGATTGAGGAGGCGGCAAAAGTAAGGGGGACAGGAATCGCTAAGCGTGACCCAAAATACATCCAACAAAAGCTACAAGAAGGGAAATCCGTCCTAGCATTGGATGGGGATAAAGTAGTGGGATTCTGCTACATCGAAACTTGGGAAGGGCAGCGCTATGTCGCTAACTCTGGCTTGATTGTTCATCCTGACTATCGTAAGACGGGGCTCGCAAGTGCCATCAAACGAGCCACCTTCAATCTTTCTAAAAAGAAATTCCCCAATGCCCGATTATTTGGTATTACGACGAGTTTAGCCGTAATGAAAATCAATTCGGATTTGGGCTACAAACCAGTCACTTTCTCGGAACTGACACAAGACGATAAGTTTTGGAAGGGCTGTCAAGGCTGTGTCAACTATGATATTCTACAACGCAATAATCGCAAGATGTGCTTGTGTACAGGTATGGCTTGTGATTTAAGTAAAATACCTGATTTGGCGGAAGCCCCAAAAAGCAAAAAGAAGGCTTGGCATCGCTTTGTTGACTTCTTGAAAGAACGGAAATCCCGCATTCAAGTCGTCTCTCGTAAATGGACAAGCATTTTGTGTCTTTTGTA
>JAHDBO010000329.1 GCA_020630355.1 Saprospiraceae bacterium | reverse complement strand
AAATGCTCAACGAGAACGATGCCGAGATGAAAGAAATGGCGCAGATGGAACTCGACGAATTGCTGCCCCGTCAAGAAGAACTCGAAGCGGAAATCAAAGTGCTATTGATCCCTAAAGACCCTGAAGATTCTAAGGATATTATCTTTGAAATCCGTTCTGGTGCAGGTGGAGATGAGGCGAGTATTTTTGCAGGGGATTTGTATAGAATGTATTCTAAATATTTCGAGACGCAAAATTGGAAAACGGAGGTCTTGACCGTGAACGAAGGGAGCGTAGGCGGCTACAATAAAATCGTGCTGGAAATAGCAGGTGAAGACGTCTATGGTAAGATGAAATTTGAATCGGGCGCACACCGTGTACAGCGTGTGCCAAAGACGGAATCGCAGGGGCGTGTCCATACTTCGGCAGCGACCGTTGTTGCCATCCCGAAGATGGAAATGGAGGATGTGAACATCAATCGGGCGGAACTGAAATACGATACTTATCGGGCATCAGGTGCGGGTGGACAGCACGTCAACAAGACGGAATCGGCGGTGCGGATTACGCATTTGCCGACAGGCATGGTAGCGGAAAGCCAAGAATCCCGAAACCAGATGCGCAACCGTGAGATTGCGTTACAGCGATTGATTGCTAAAATCAGCGAAAAGAAACGGGCGGAACACGATGCCAAAATGGCCAACAAGCGAAAATCGCTAGTGGGTTCTGGTGACCGTTCAGATAAGATACGTACCTACAATTATCCTCAAAACAGGGTGACGGATCACCGCATTGGCTTGACTTTGTATAGTTTGGACAAAATCGTAGAAGGCGATATAGAAGGCATTATCGAAGCGCTACAAGTGGCAGAAAATGCAGAGAAAATGAAAGAAGGGGCGGAGGATTAGCGGATTTTTTCCCTAGGAAAAGGGCTGCCCTATTGCCAAACTTTGCTCTAGCTCTATTTTCAATTTATCAAAATTTCGCTCTTGAATAGCTACGAGCGGTAAACGCACCTCCCTAGAGCAAAGCCCTAAAATTTCCATCGCTGCTTTTATCCCCGATGGATTGCCATCTACATACAACCAGTGGTGAATATCTAGCAGTTGCATGTTCAGTGCAGCAGCGGCTTTGATGTTTCCCGAAAGGGCAAAACGAACCATATCCGAAAACTCCTTTGGGGCAGCGTTGGCAATTACAGAAATCACCCCATCGCCACCACAAGCTAAAAGCGGAAGGGCCAACTCATCGTCTCCAGATAAGACCAAAAAGCCATCAGGGCGGTGTTTGACGATCTGATTCAATTGTCGCAAATCAGGTGCAGCATCTTTGATAGCGATAAACTGCTCACTGGCTTCCGCCAAACGAAGCGTTGTTTCTGCCTTCATATTAGAACCTGTTCGCCCAGGTACATTATACAAAATAATAGGCTTTGGACTAGCATCCGCCAATGCCATATAATGTTGATAGACCCCTTCTTGGCTAGGTTTGTTATAATAGGGGCTTGCCGATAAAATGGCATCCACTCCATCAAAGGAATAATCTTTTAAAAACTGTTGAAGCCCGCCTGTATCATTCCCCCCTGCCCCTGCAACGACTTTCGTGCGTCCCTCCACTTTTTTAATCGTATACTCTAATACTTCGATTTGTTCTTTAGCGGTAAGCGTTGGCGTTTCACCAGTCGTACCAAGCGATACTACATATTCGACACCACCATCTATTACATAATCAATGATTTCCCCTAGTGCGCCATAATCAATGGTATGATTTTTAAAAGGAGTAACTAATGCGACGCCTGTCCCTCTAAACGGTTGCGAGTTCCTCATAAGGTGTTTTGTTCAGCACCATCAAGAAGGTATTGACTTGATGGAGAAATGAATCAATCTGTTGGTTTGGGTTTATTTCCAAATTCAAATCATAGCAGTCCATATCGCTGTGTGGACCGATTCGAAAATGGGCTTTGGAAAGGGCAGCGATGTATTGTAAAGATAGACATTCTTCCTTGTGGATACTAATCAATAAATCGAAACTTTGTTTCGTAAATTGCTCTACATGGTGTCCGCTAGGGATTTGGTATTTGTTGATGTCTTTTAAATTAAAAGCAGCATACTCTAGACTGGAAGGCGTTTCTTTCGCTTCAGCAAATACGAGAACTTTGATCTTTTTGTTTTCCTTCCGTAGTATTTTCTCGAAAGAGCGGAGATGTTCTAAATCCTCTAAACTGTCATAATGAAATAAAATACCAACACTTTTCACATCCTCTAGATTTTTGGATTGTCGTTTGATATTTTGATTTTCTGTTTGCTCTTGAAGAAATTGATTGAATTTCTTACGTTGAAAATGTTTCCACAAGCCCCACATAAAAAAAGTGTTTGCCTTTTAACCACTACCGATTGCATCGGAGTACTTAAAAAAGAGTGATTCAATAGTCTTTGTTTGCCAATAACAAGGCAAAAATAAGGAATTTTCGGGAAGGGCTAAAAAAAGACAGCGTGAGTGCTCCAATAAGGAGTA
>JAHDBO010000328.1 GCA_020630355.1 Saprospiraceae bacterium | reverse complement strand
TAAGTTAGATTCAATAGTACCAGTTTAGAACTGTTTTCTGAATGTAAAATTATCCATTTTTGTAAGAAGTCCTATTTGAAGACCATATATTTTGATTTATATGAAAGGTTCTTGTCGTTTAAGTGTCCAGATGAACGAGTTAGTTAGTAGAGGCAACAAGTGAAACTTTTAGCTGGAGAATGCTTCAATGAGGACAGATTTTGTGAAATCTGTCCTCTCTTATCTGTCTTCTGACTTCTTTTCTAAATTTTATGAAACTTGAATTAATATAGTCTGATATACAACTATATTTGCCAGCCAAAATTTAAAAAAAAATATGCTTGAGAAGCACATAACGTTGATTTGTCAGTTATTGCAATTGAAGGACAGACAAGTTAAGAATACCGCTAAACTATTATCAGAAGGAGCCACGATTCCTTTTATCTCTAGGTACAGGAAAGAAGCTACTGGTTCTTTGGATGAAGTCGATATAAAACTGATTCAAGATGAAATGCAACGGCTCACTGATTTGGAAAAACGGCGTTCCTTTGTCCTAGAAACGATTGAAGCGCAAGGGAAATTGACGGATAGCCTACGTTTGAAAATAGAGCGAACCTACGATTCTATAGAGTTAGAGGATTTGTATCTGCCGTATAAGAAAAAACGTCAAACGAGGGCATCGAAAGCCAGACAAAAGGGGCTTGAACCATTGGCGAACACCCTGTTTAAAGAGCAATATATCAAAGATGTCAATGGTTTGGCCAAAAAGTATATTTCTGCCGAAGTACCTAGCACTGAAGAAGCGCTTCAAGGGGCAAGAGACATTATTGCAGAGTGGGTCAACGAAGACGGACAGACTAGGGAGTTGATGCGGAAATTATTCAATCGAGAAGCATTGATTGTTTCAAAATTGGTCAAGAGTAAAGAAGCGGAAGCGAGCAAATACAAAGACTATTTTGACTTTCAAGAATCGCTGAAGAAAATCCCTTCCCATCGGTTATTGGCGATTAGAAGGGGCGAAGATGAAGGTTTGCTACGGGTCAAAATCACTCCTGACGAGGAGGAAGCCATCTATCAGCTCAAAAGAAGATATGTCAAACGAGATGGTTCGGCGGCACAACAGGTTGAGCTGGCCATTGAGGATGCTTACAAGCGTTTGTTGTCTACCTCTATCGAGACTGAGTTTAGGAATAGCTCCAAAGAAAAAGCGGATATTGAGGCCATTGAAGTCTTTTCTTCCAATTTGCGTCAGCTTCTATTGGATGCGCCTCTTGGCGAAAAACCAATTTTGGCAATAGACCCTGGCTTTCGAACTGGTTGTAAAGTGGTTGCGCTGGATGAAAATGGGGCTTTATTGGAGAATACAACGATATATCCCCATCCGCCACAGCACAAAAGTTACGAAGCTGCTTCTATCGTCAAAGGATTAGTGTTTAAATACAATATCAAAGCAATCGCAGTAGGAAACGGAACTGCTAGCCGTGAATCTTTGGACTTTGTAAAAGGCATCGACTTTGAAGAACAGCCAGAAGTGTTTTCTGTCAATGAAAGCGGTGCATCCATCTATTCTGCCTCTGATGTGGCTAGAGAAGAGTTCCCCAATCACGATGTAACGGTGCGAGGAGCTATATCAATCGGTCGTCGCCTGATGGATCCATTGGCTGAATTGGTAAAAATCGACCCCAAATCAATAGGGGTTGGGCAATATCAGCACGATGTCAATCAAGTGCTATTGAAAAACAGTCTGGATACTGTGGTAGAAAGCTGTGTCAATGCCGTAGGTATCAATCTGAATACAGCGAGCAAGCATCTGCTAACTTATGTTTCAGGTTTAGGGCCAAAACTAGCACAGAACATTGTAGAGCACCGGGAAAAAGAAGGTGCTTTTCAATCAAGGAATGATTTGAAAAAAGTAGCTAGGATGGGGGGCAAAGCCTATGAGCAAGCGGCTGGATTTTTGCGCATCAAAAATGCGAAAAACCCCTTGGATAATACTGGTGTTCATCCAGAACGCTATGCACTGGTCAAAGCAATGGCAAAGGATTTGGACTGTACGGTTCAGGATTTGGTGGATAAACCGACACTAAGGGATAAGATTGATTTGAAAAAGTACATGGGAGCGGATGTAGGAATGCCGACGCTGAAAGATATTTTTTCTGAATTGGCTAAACCAGGCCTCGACCCTAGGGGCGCAGCGCAGCCTTTCGAGTTTGCAAAAGGTATTACCAAGCTAGATGATGTTTATGAAGGGATGGTGGTTCCCGGCATTATCAACAATATCACTAAATTTGGTGCTTTTGTTGATATCGGAATAAAAGAAAGCGGACTGGTACATATTTCTCAAATGGCGAACCGTTTCATTAAAGACCCTAATGAAATTGTAAAATTGAATCAAAAAGTACAAGTCCGTGTGATAGAAGTGGATAGACAGCGAGGAAGAATCTCTCTAAGTATGAAAGATGCATAAAAAAAGCCCGCTTTAAGCGGGCTTTTCAACTATTTATTAACCAAAACTT
>JAHDBO010000327.1 GCA_020630355.1 Saprospiraceae bacterium | reverse complement strand
TAATATCTGATTTTAGAATAAAATCTAATAAACATGAACGTACAACAGAAAACATGGTCGGCAACGGAAGGTTGGGAACATATTTCAGGAACTGAGGCCGCTCTTGAAAAATCCTTAGTTCTTATTTTTGGTGATCGTTATTTGATGGAAGAAGAGCAAACCTACGAACGCATCAAAGAGATGTATCCTTATAGTGATATTATAATGAACTCCTCTTCTGGAGACATTGTTGGCGTTCAGGTACGGTCTGAAGGGTTTTCATCAACGGCTATTCAATTTGAAAAATCCCAATATCGTGTTTTTCAAGAAGACATCTCCAACCATCCAGATAGTTATCAATTAGGGAAATCCTTATCTGATAGTGTCAAGGGGGAGAATCTGAAGCATGTTTTCATTATATCAGATGGCCTAATGGTCAATGGGAGTGCGCTGGCAAAAGGTTTGAATGACAATTTGCCAAAAAACGTGGTGGCAACTGGTGGTTTGGCCGGTGATGAAGCGAGATTTGAGTCAACTTTGGTCGGCTACAATGGACAGCCCACCAATGGAAAGGTAATCGCAGTTGCTTTCTATGGCAAAGATTTGGCGGTTGGTTACGGTTCTGTAGGTGGCTGGGATGCTTTTGGCCCTAGCCGAATCGTTACCAAATCAAAAGATAATGTACTCTATGAGTTGGATGGGAAATCGGCATTAGGATTGTATAAAAAATATCTAGGAGAAAAGGCGAAAGATTTGCCTAGTTCGGCCTTGCTGTTCCCTTTGAGCATGACAACTAAAGAGGGAGAGCAACCCTTGGTGAGAACAATACTTAATGTAAACGAGGAGGAGGAGAGTATGATTTTTGCAGGTGACCTGCCCGAAGGGGCAACGGTCAAACTCATGAAGGCAAATTTTGATAAATTGATAGATGGCGCCTATGATGCAGCAGATTCTAGCTGCGATTTGATAAGCATTGAAGATAATGTAGATTTGGCCATTCTGGTTAGCTGTGTCGGTCGAAAACTTGTGCTTGACCAAAGAGTAGAGGAAGAAGTGGAAGCGGTCAAAGAAGTGCTAGGAGATAAAGCAGTGATGACAGGCTTTTATTCTTATGGCGAGCTCGCTCCGTTTGCAGGAGAATTAAACTGCGAGCTACACAATCAGACTATGACCATCACCGTATTCAAAGAATACTGAAGCACCAATCAAAACTAAAAGCTTTGCCATTAGAAAATATCAATAGATTATTAAAAAGACAGCTTCGACGTACGGTGGGAGGGATTGATAAAATACCCCCGTCTATGATACCGCTGATAGAATCCATCAGCAAATCTTACGACCATTACGAGGAAGACCGTCTGCTCCTAGAGCGTTCTATGGACATAAGCTCCGAGGAATTGCAAGAATCAAATGCGCTGTTAAGAAAAGACGCAGAGAAACAAAGCAAGATATTGGATCAGTTGAAGGTTTCTCTTAGGACATTATTGTCTTTGGAGCTAGGGCGTGAAGGGGATGAAATAAGAGTGGACGATGATGACGATATTCTAAATCTAACCAATTACATCCAGACCCAATCTAATCGAATCCGTTCTGTTGAGCAAGAACTGCTATTGGTGAAGCATCTCCTTGACCAATCAGACGATTCTTTTCAGGTAGCCGATAAGGAAGGCAATTTTATATTCGTTAATAAAGAATGTGCAAGGAGAACTAGTTTCACAAGAGAACAACTCTTGAAGATGAATGTCATGGATATCGAAAAGGTATTTGAAACCAAAGAGGATTGGAATCGACATTATGAGGAACTAAGGGCAATGGCACCTCAAAGCATAATTATTAATGGGGTGAATGTCAGAAAAGATGGTTCTTCTTTTCCAGTGGAGGTAAATGTCAAATTTGTGGAAGTGAATGGCAAAGAGATGGTGGTAGCGGTTTCGAGGGACATCACCGAGCGGCAGAAAGAGGAAGAGAAACGGAAGCAATTGATTAGGCAATTGAAAAATGCGAACGACGAACTCAAGGAGTTTGCTTATGTTGTCTCCCATGATTTGAAAGCACCGCTTAGAGGCATCAGTACTTTGTCCGATTGGTTACTGATGGATTATGAAGAGGTCCTAGGCGATGCTGGTAAAGAACATTTGCTCCATATCAAGAAGCGGTCGGGCAAATTGCACGAGCTTATAGAAGGCATTCTCCAATATTCTAGAATTGGGCGAGAGAAAACACTGACGACGGCTATCAATTTGAGGGAATTAGTGGAGGAAGTGGTCGAAAGTCTTGCTTTACCTGAGCACATTAAAGTCGTGATAGATAAAGACTTGCCCATCATTGAAAATGAAGCAATACGAATGCACCAGCTTTTTCAAAATTTAATTAGTAATGCATTCAAGTATAATGATAAAAAAGAGGGGTTGATAGAAATAAATGGGGAAGATATGGGAAATGGCTTCTGGGAGTTTTATGTTAAAGATAATGGACCAGGGATTGACGAAAAATACCACGATAAGATTTTTAAAATTT
>JAHDBO010000326.1 GCA_020630355.1 Saprospiraceae bacterium | reverse complement strand
CCGTACCAGCATCCATCCAGACGTCCAGTCCAATATGCATCGAGCGCCATCGAGGCCCTTGATTCCCCATTTTTAGATAAGCATCTGTGGTGTAAACAGGACGACATTCCCCATAACCTCCCAGTCCAACGTCATAACCCTCTAACAGGGCAGCTATTTTCAACTCAAACAAATCTGTATCCTCAAAATCACGGTTGTGTCCTAGTTCCAAACTACCAACTCCTAGGTCTAGCTTTTTTATCTTGGCTTTCGCCAAATCTAGTTCTACCAAAGGATGAAATTTTGGTTTAGAAACCATCCATTCATCAAAAAAAGCTCGTTTTGGGCTAGGCTCCCATCCGCAAGCTGACCTAAACTGTGCCAGTGCAAACGAAGGAGGAACGGCATCCAATTGTCGCAATAAACCCCAAGCAGGTTTTTCACTAATCAATAAATATTCGTTGTCGGGATATTCTTTTTTATTGATAGCGGAAGCCGTCAAACTAATCAACAAACGGGCTATGATTTGCCCAAAGAGCAGCTCAATTTCTTCTTCTTCCAAAGGGAAAATTCGGTGATAAGCTGCTACAACTTTCGCCCCTGCCCCTATAGGGTCGGGCTTGTCCATCATCGCATAAGCAAGTGCGACAGCCAGTTCATTGATTGTTTGTGTTTCTACCGCATCACCCAAATCTATAAAGCCCAACACGGAAGGTACTTCGGTATTTTTATCGACAATAATGTTGTAATCATTAGCGTCCCCGTGAATAATACTTCGGCGCAATTTGCCTAATTTATCAGCAATTTGGGTCTTATGATATTCATAGAAACGATGAACCAGTGCTTTTTCCTCGCCTTCAAATAAATCCAAATGCGGCTCAATCCAAGCGACTTGCTTCACATCCCATTTTAAAAATCGCTCAGCAGCAGGATGCGTAAACCCTTCCAAAGCCTTACTCAACTGTCCTAGTTTTTCTCCCAAATCTTCTAGGAGCAAATCACTATGCGGATTGGTATTCGCCCATAGTTTGCCGTCCAGCCAAGACAAAAGCCTCAAAAAGCGACCATTTTCCAATTTGACAATACCACTACCATCCTTTGCTGTTATAAAAAAAGGCGTCAGCACCTCCGTAGCCTTGCCCTGCAAATGAGCCATCATTTGATGCTGAAAATCCAAGTTTTTTTTGTCTTCTCCCTTTCGGGAAATTTTGACAATATACTTTGCAGCCCCCGTTTGGAGCAGGTAATTCTCATCTAGCTCCCCAGGCAATCGCTTCCATTCGCCCTTCAAATTATAATGCTGCTGCACCAAAGTTTCGACCTTCAACATCTGTTTTAAATTTATTCTATATCCCAAAAATAGAAAAAGCCGAAGTCCGTTTTATCTTTGCCCTAGAATTATTCATTAGACATTATTCTATTTTCGATTTTGGTAAAAACAGTAGGCTATAAAAGAATGATTTTCAATCTAATATCTAAAGACTAATTACTAATATCTGATTTTAGAATGAAATCTATTATTTCACAAAGTGATGCTTTTTGCACACTTTTCATTATTCACTAGTTTTGGAGGATTGGCAATTGGATTTCGAGTGGCTGCGGGTACAGCATCATGTTAAAGACACCTTAAAGCGGGATAGCCTCCCCAACTTGAATGCTATCTTATTTCTGATAGGTATGCAGGAGTTGGGGCAAGTTCTAACGGAGTTTACCAAGGAGGAAAAACAAGACTTGATGCACGTAGCCGTCTGTAGCCTACTGAGTCAAGATGGTTACTACGAATTTGTAGGGGAAGATGCAGACGGTTGGCCTCATTACAAGCAGGTATTAAATATTCCGACAGAAGGCGTCAAAGCGCAGGAACGATTGCTCAAAGAGAAGGTCATTCAGTATTTCCAGTTGGCTTAGGTTTTCGGCTTTCGCCGAAAGTTGAGCTTGTTGCTTTGCAACAGTTTAGTTTCTGCTACGCAGCAATTTAGTTTTTCGACTTTCGTCGAAAGCTTAGGTTTTTTCTCGTCCCCCTGCTTTCGCAGGCAAGCTCAATTTCTCAATTAATTCCACCTCAACAGTTCACATTTCACCTTCTAAAGGTATAGATATTCAAAACCAATTCTTTTGAAAATCTAAAACCTTAGAATCGTGAAATTTTTATTTGCTCCGTTCATTACTGCTGTGTTAACCCTATTCACATTTAGTGCTTCTGCCCAAATCAACGAACAGCTCAAGACTATTCCTCATGACGCAAAAATCATGAAGGAAGTCCGAAAAAAAGGGTACTCTATTGATTCCAATTTTTTCAAAACCAAGGATATAGAAATGCTCCATTTCAATATAGACATGAGCAAAGCGACCAAACGTGGTTCGGGAAACAATGCCGTTTATTCAGCTCCTTTTTCAATGGTCGTCATCAATAAAGGCATCGCTAAAACAGGGATGTTTTATATCTGTACCTACATCAATGACTACATGCACCCCCATAGTGGTGATAGCTGGTGGGTAAGGGAAACCAAAGTCACCGAAAAAATAAGGCTCT
>JAHDBO010000325.1 GCA_020630355.1 Saprospiraceae bacterium | reverse complement strand
CAAAATTTTTCATTCAGAATTAAGTCTAATTCCTAAAACCTAATCTTTCCATACATTCGGGAATAAGATGAGGGTCAAGCCTAATAACATCATATCTATCGCTACCAAAATCAACATATCTGTACCTATGCTCGTATCCGTAATCAAACCCAGCGCATTTGCAGAAAGTTTTATCAGCGTTAGTAAGATGGGGATAATAATCGGAAAACTTAAAATTGCCATCAAAGTCGCATTGTTTTTGGTGCCGCTCACGATAGCGGAAACAAAGGTGAAGGCAATTGAAAACCCCGTGCTACCCAAAAATAAAATAAACAGAAACTGCCACTGATTTTTCACGGGATTACCAGCAACTACACTAAATGTCCAATAAGATAATAGGGTCAAAACAGTCAGTAAAAAGACATTGTAAATCACCTTGGATACTATGACTGCGATGGGGCTCGCCAAGGTGTAGTAATACATTCTACGTCCTTGGCCTTCCTGTACAAAACTCTTGGCGATGGCGTTGACAGAGGCAAATAGAACGATAATCCAGAAGAGTACGTTCCAAAACGCAATGGGAATACGTATGGATGCAATATAGACAATAAAGACAGTAGAAAAGACGTAGAGTAAAACACCTCCCAGGGTATAGCCTTGACGCAGTTCTAGCAGCAAATCCTTTTTGAATAAAGCCCAAATTTCTTTTGTCAATCCCATCGGTGCAAAAGTACTGCAAATCCTGTTGCTTTTGGTCAACTAATGGTCAACAAAAAATCCCTTGCAAGAAAATACTCTCACAAGGGATTTCTGGAAAAAGGGAATTTTTCTTAGAATCCTCCTCTCATGTTTTGCAATTCTTCCAAGGTTTTCTTTTCATAGCCCTCTGGCACATCGAAAGCATCTTTTGGTAACTCAGCACTTACAGATTTTGCGGTTAGGGTCATGTTCATTGGTCCTTGGGACATGACATATTCAAGTGGTGTTCCTTTCAAGCCCTTGAACTGCTTCTCAAACGCAGTGGATAGAATGTTGTCGCAGACATACATTTTTATCTCATTGCCATCATCGTCAGTAGCCACTACTTTGTAGCAAGCATATCCTGCAATCTCTTTTGTTTTTGCTCTGTCTTCCTTGTAAGTATACGTTGGAATTTCAGCAGTTTGTTTTTCTGCATCTTCCTTGCTCATTTCCACTTGGTACTTGATGCCTCCCATTGGAGCGTCAATAAGAAGCGTTGACGCTTTTGTTTTAACATCGGTGATAATCTGATTGCGAGACATGCCGCCCATCATGTTCATATCCATCTTTGTTTTCCCTTTACTGAAGTAGATATCCACCGTGCTGCCTTTCATCATGCCAGCGTACATCTGTACTTGAGGGTCGTCACTATCTACATCCGTGATTTCATAATTAATAACACCTTTTCCTTTAATTTCTTCTTGTGCTATCAGTTGGGTAGAAAAAGAGGCAATCGCACAAATGAGTAGCAATTTGTTTAAGAATTTCATAAAATTATTTTTAAAGAATTTTAAATGCGGGTTTTGAATAGTTTGATACAAATATATTTCTAGTAGTCTAAAAACACGATTTATTTCGACGAGTTTAAGTATTCTTTAAACATAGCCCTATGATTTGTAGGATTTGTGCTTGTTATGGTATAAAAAGAGAAGTGGACGCTGAAAAACTCATAATTGATAAGTCCTTTCTTTTCTTTTTATGTCGCTATAAAGCGATATTTGCAGCCTTATCAATGTTAATTCTTGCAATTTCATCGTATGAGCAATTACCATCCCGAACCGTATTGGTCTGATGTCGCCCGAAGAATCGAGGCGAGACAGGGTAATAATGTCATTGCAGGAGACGATGAACCTTATTACAGATATAAGAGAGAAGCGTTTCTCCAACTACTCCACTCCGTAAGATTTACGGGAAAAAATATAGTAGAAATCGGCTCTGGCCCAGGAGGGAATCTGAAAGAAATCTGGGAGAACCATAAAGTCAATAGTCTAGCGGCTGTTGATATTTCCGAAGAGATGATAGCCCTAGCTCGTCAACATTTGCCGAAAGGCATCCCCATCCATAAAATCAATGGAACAGTACTTCCCTTCGAGGATTTATCAAAAGATATTGTGTTCTCGGCCACCGTACTGCAGCACAATACGGATGATGCAATGATGACGGCACTCCTCAATGAAATGGCACGGGTCTGTAAGCATCAGGTTGTACTGTTTGAACGGATAGCCTCCAGTAGGCAAGGCGATGAGCTTTGTGTGGGAAGACCTATATCTACCTATGCCAATATTTTGGCTGCCCAAGGATTTCGATTGAAAGAAAGTCAATTTATCAATATAAGGATAAGCTATCTGGTATCGGGAACTATCCGTAAACTCTTCAATCCGAGTACTCGAAAAGAAGGCGAGCCCATGACAAGATTCGCTACATTTTTACAAAAAGTTAGTTTACCGATTACGAAAGGTTTGGACAAAGTATTTACTTCAAAAACAGACGTGGCGAAATTGGTTTTTGAACGA
>JAHDBO010000324.1 GCA_020630355.1 Saprospiraceae bacterium | reverse complement strand
TCGCAGGAAAAACATGCCCGCCTGTTCCGCCACCGGAGATTAAAATTCTCATTTCTGGTTTCAAGTTTCAAGGGAGCAAGTTTCAGGTTAATTCTACTTTCTCCTCTTATGTTTAAAATTTTAGGATTCAAGTTTCATGCTTACTTGTACTTTCTTCCTCTATGCTCACTTTGTTTGAGTGTTTTGATTAAACTAGATAGCATTTTACTAATTCTAATTATCTGCTCTCCCATCTCTCCTAACTCCTCTTTATTGATATAATTACAATCATAAGCTCTTACTAATTGGGAACGACATTCCCCAGCAGAACCTTTTGCAATACTCAAAAACTGGATAAATTCTTTATTTCCATCTCGCTCAAATCCTTCTGCTATATTATCCATTATCGAACCAGAGGCTCTTCTTATCTGATTTTTCAAAGCAAAATCATTATAGAACTTTTCTCTCTGAGAAATCTTGAAAATCATTTTGCAAAAGACTCTAGCTTCTTGCCACACTTTCAAATCTTCAAATCGCTTTACCATATCATTCACACTTGAAACTTGAATACCTGAACCTTGGAACCATGTTTACGCTTCTTCAATATACTTCGACACACTCAGTATCATCCCAGCCATGACGCTGGTGAAAAGCATACTCGTCCCGCCCATGCTCATGAGCGGTAGCGTGAGGCCGGTGACGGGTACTAAGTGTACCGAGACCGCCATGTTCGCTAATGCTTGGAGCGTAATCATCAAGCCCATTCCAAGTGCCAGTAAAGCCCCAAAGGATTTTTGGCTTTTAGTAACGATTTTGACACATCTCACAAAAAGTAAAACGTACAAAACCAAAATCACTAAGCCACCAAACAATCCATACTCCTCGCATATAATGGCATATATAAAATCGGAATAAGGGTGTGGCAAGAAGTTCCTTTGAACGCTGTTGCCTGGTCCAAGACCAAAAAAATCCCCTTCCGCTATTGCAATTTTCGATTGCATGATCTGATAACCGCCGTCTGGATTATTGACAAATTCATCAATCCGCTGTCGCCAAGTGGTATCCCGAATAATATCTATTTCGGGAAATAGCTCTGCTGCTGTAATCAAGCAAGCAAAGACGACGATACCACAAAAAAACAACAACCAGATGTATTTCAAATCGACCCGTCCAATAAACATCAACAGCATACAAACCACAAATAGTAATACGGCTGTCGATAAATCGGCTGGTGCTATCAATCCACATATAATCAATATCGGGACGATGATGGGCAGGAATGCCGAGTCAAAATCCTTGATATAGTCTTGTTTAGAAGATATCGCCCTTGCTACGTAAGTGACTAATGCCAATTTCGCCAACTCGGAAGTTTGGAAAGTGATATTAATCAGGGGGATCTTTATCCACCGTCTCGCATCGTTTATTTCTGGTCCCATCGCTAGTGTCAATACTAGCAGCGGGATGGTCACTAAAACCAAATAGGGTGCTGCCTTCGAATACTGCATATAATGCAGTATGTAGCACATATAAATAGTAAACAGCCCTAAAACCGTCAGTACTAAGTGCTTCATCATATAGTATTGTGTTCCGACGCCCTCTTTAAACCCAATCGTCCCCGTCGCACTATATACCGCCAAGGTCGAAATCACCGACAAGAGTATCACTATCGTCCAGATGACCCGGTCGCCTCGTAATTCCGCATATACTCTTGATCCGAATGACATTTATTTTAAATATTTGATGGTTAATGATTGATGGTTGATATTTTCTTATTCCCATCCTCCAAATTCATCACTGCCTCCTTAAACAAGTCCCCTCTATTCTCATAATTTTTAAATAAATCAAAACTCGCACAGGCAGGAGAGAGTAAAACTACATCTCCTTCCACTGCCATTCCTTTGGCTGCTTGTACCGCCGCTTCTGCGGAACGGGTTTCTACTAGGGGATAATCTTTTGCAAAGCAATCCACCAGTTTTTGGTTATCGACGCCTAGGCAAACAATCCCTTTCACTTTTGCTTTGACCAAATCCAGCACAGGACTATAATCGTTACCTTTATCCGTACCGCCCACAATCCAAATAATCGGCTTTGTCATCGCTCCTAGCGCATAAAAAACCGAATCCACATTGGTGGCTTTGCTATCGTTGATGTATTCGATACCGTCAATGATAGCGACTGACTCCAAACGATGCGGCGCATTTTGAAAGCTGTTCAATCCTTTTTGAATCGCCTCGGGTGCTGCCCCAAATTCCATTGCCGCTTTTGCTGCGCACCACGCATTGGAGTAATTATGCCGTCCTTTTAAAGACGAATTGGACATCTCCAATTCTATCCCGTTTCCTAGTTTCAAAACCCCTGTTTCGAAGGCTTTTCCTTCTAGGGGAATTTGCCTTGAGGCAAACGTATTTTTAGCTAAAAAATCGACGCTGTTTTTATCTTCTTGATTGAAAATGAAAACATCATCTTTGGATTGATTCATCGCTATCCTAAATTTGGAAGCGATGTAAAGCTCCATTTTATAATCGTATCTATCCAAATGATCGG
>JAHDBO010000323.1 GCA_020630355.1 Saprospiraceae bacterium | reverse complement strand
TTCCCTTCAATACGGATTCTAGTATTTCCATACGACTTGGCGACTTCTGCAAACTGCAAGTCGATAATCGTTTTTGCGTTTTCACTCAATTTGAATTGCCCTGTCGGGAAACTAATCGTTACTGGCTTTGATGAAATCGCAGGAGCTACTTTATCTTCTTCTTTTGCGGGTTTGAAGTCCTTCTCCCCTTCTGCCTTATTAGAACTCCCTTTCAAGTTATTATCCGCAAGCAAAGCTGCAGTTGGATAGGCAATTTCTCTCCAAGAAGGGCGATTTTTTGGTGCACGTTCTAATTTCGCAAACTCATTCCCCATTTTGGTATATAATGCTTCTCCCTTCATGCCTTTGTAGGACTTATTCAGATTGAAGAAATTCATATTATCCCCATGCGTCGTCAATCGTACATTATCAATCATGCCCATCGCATCTCCTGTTGCCATTCCCGTCACTTCTCCTAGGATTCGAGCAGCTTTATCTTTATTCGATTGATTAGCATTGATTTCTGCTGCTGCTTTCATCCAGCCTTCGTAGAACTTGTTTAGCTTATCTTTATTTTCTTTTAGAAAATCATCTTTTACAATCAAAATATCCGCAATCAAGTTTGAAGCATCCTTGGTTGTCTGTAGGATACTAGAACCAGGTACTTCATTCGTTGCCAATACATCATCAGGACTCCAAACTACTGCTGCAGCTACTTGTCCTGATTTGAAAGCGGTTGCAGCATCAATTGGATTCAACACTTCCAAAACATCGATGTCAGACATTGTCATTCCTGCCGATTCTAACATATAAATCAAAAAGGTTTCAGAAGGTGTATAGGGCGCATAAGCCACCTTTTTTCCTCGCAAGTCATTCACAGACTTGATACCTCTTTGTACAATCACCGCATCTCCTCCACGAGACCAATCACATTGCAATAAAACCCTAGGATTATAAGGACCTAGCTTTTCAAACTCCGTATTCATTGCCGTTGTCTCATTGCCAAGAATATGTACCTCGTCCGCAATCCAAGCATCTCTGGAAGCATTGAAATCATCAATCAAGACGAACTCCACTTTCAAACCATAATCTTTATAGAAACGAGACTTGGTAGATGCTTCAGCGCCTTCATTGAAATATAAACCAGGCACATAACCGCCCCAAGTAAAGATTTGTACTTTCAAATCGGCATCACTAGAGCCTTTATTCGTATTGGTCTTAGTTTTATCTTTATTATCTTTTTGCTCGGTGGGTGTATCATTTGATTCGTCAATTAATCCGTCAAAAACACCGTTATTTTTCAACTGCATGAAGCCGAAGAACAGTCCTCCTACGATTAGGACAGTAATCAATAATTTTGAGAAGGTGGTTAGTCGTCTAGCCATGTTATTAAGTTTAGTAAGG
The DNA here is from genome assembly GCA_020630355.1 of Saprospiraceae bacterium. GTDB lineage: Bacteria > Bacteroidota > Bacteroidia > Chitinophagales > Saprospiraceae > JAHDBJ01. The sequence goes on along the minus strand of JAHDBO010000323.1, from coordinate 1,152 downwards.
AGTGTGGAGTTCGGAGTAGGTTACTTTTTCAAATTACCTACTCCAGACTCTTTAGTATTTTATTCTTAAAAGTCAAATAAGTTATCGTACTGATTCTTGTGGTTGGATACTTTTTCAGGTTGAGCAATTGGAGAGTCCAGGTCCAAAACATCATTATCATTTTCTGCAGCGTCCAAAAGATTATTCTTTTCTTCTCCTAGAATCAAAGAAACCCCTTCTTTCTCCCATTTTTCCAACATTCTCATACCCTCTTCCTCAAACACACCATTTTGTAAATCAACCGAATCCATGAAGTTGGAAGACATTTCCATGAAACGCTCCATCTCCCCTACTTTATTCGATACATCATCTGCAATAGCTTCCAGTGCCATATCAAACATGTAACGCTTATCCTTGTTACCAGAAATGATGTTCATCGCAGATTTCATTGCAGAGTGGCTTGTGTGTATGATTTTACGCTCTTGCTCTTTGACTTGTACCTGATCTTTGATGTCCTCCATCATAATTTCAGAATTCTCATACATTTTGGTCAAAACACGGTACAAGACTTCCATTTTCTTATACAAATCCTCCAATTTCAAATTGGATTCCTTCAAGCGACCTGCCTTACGAGATTTCAAAATCATGACCGCTTGCTTATTTTTATCTCTGGCTTTTGAAGCCATCGACAAGTTGGTCTGGATTTCTCGCTTATTGTTTTTAATCATCTCGCGCAGCTTGTGCATCTGCCCACGCAGCACCCCAATCTGCTTGTTCATCTTACGTAAGTTCGATTTCAAATCATCTACATAAGATTTCAAAATACCAATCGGGTCAATCTGCACAAACAAGCCCGTTATCCAACGCATCACGCTCTTGTACATATACCATATCAAGTTGCGCATCTTCGGGTCAAGCACCATGTATATAACAGCAGCTAGTGCCATCAGTACTAATCCAATCTGAAGCGTTGTCAATGCACCATCCAGGATAATAGGTAAAGCCTGAGTCAGGAGATAACCACCTCCCAATAAGATACCAGCACCAAACAACATTCCCGTCACCCCTTCTGGGCGTTGCCAAAATGATTTTGGTTTATAATCGTTCATTTCCATAATTCGCTAACTATATTATTTTTAAGATTTTGCAAAGATAAGGGAGTTTGGGGAGTTT
>JAHDBO010000322.1 GCA_020630355.1 Saprospiraceae bacterium | reverse complement strand
AAAGGCACAAAACCTCGCCAACTGCTACATCCGAATAGTGCTGACTCAAAGAAGTGATCGGGTCAAAACGCTTGAAGTATAATTCGAAGGCTCGTTTAGCGGCAACACGCTCAAACAAAGCCCTGTTAATATTTAAAACCGCATTTTCGTAATGATCGATATGAATAACGGCACCTCGAATCTGAGCTGTACTAATCACGGGTTGTAAACTGATGCGCTCTAAAATAGTTGGATTAGGCGAACCAATTTCTGAGAGTGGTTTGCCTGCTACGATATGACCCACTGCTTCTGCTATGACCTGCTGAATACTCAATAAACCTGCCGATTTCAGGCCAAGTTTGAAACTGTAAGGTGGTAAATCTTCAAAAAGCAAAGAAAAAATCCCATCGTTTGGACCGATAAAATAATGTCCTTCTTTCTGGAAGGCGATATAATCCGTAGGCACCCCCGAAAATTGATTGATACAGGCAATGTGTATCGTCCCTTTCGGAAAATGTCGAAAAGCATTCTTCAAAACAAAAGCCCCCTGAACTATATCGTAAGGTTTGACGTTGTGGCTTATGTCCACGATATTGATAGCATTCTCTTTGCAGAGAATAGCTCCTTTGAGTAGGCTGGCGTAATAATCTTTCAGACCAAGGTCAGATGTCAAAGTGACGATATTCATCGTTAGGTTGGAATGCTGTTTTAAAGGGTTTTCTATTTATTTAAATAAAAATATTTTTATCAGAATATTGAAAGTTGTACCTTATCTTTAATATTAAGAATAATATCCGTTTTATAAAAATGTGTTTTAGGCAGTACCTACATTACGCAAATTAACAAAAAAAAGAAAAGAGCGACCTATTGAATAGCGAAATCAATTTAAAAATAGAAGGGGTGGACTTGGTTCAGTTCTACGGCGAACACAACTCCAAACTCAAATTACTCAAAGCTGCTTATCCTAGCGTTAAGATTACCTCTAGAGGAAATACAGTAAAAATCACTGGCGAAAAAGGCGATACCCAATTGGTGAAATCCAAAGTGGAAATGCTTTTGCGTACCCTAAAAGAATACCAAGAACTCAGTGACCAAACGGTGAAGGATATTATAGGCGGTAGCAATCCTTTTGATAATAAACTGAACGCAAACAGTTCTGAAAATATTATTGTCTACGGACGAGGAGGGCGACCGATTAAGGCCAAAACACGCAACCAGAAAAAATTGGTCGATGCCGTGGATGCGAATGATGTGGTTTTCTCCATCGGTCCTGCGGGAACTGGGAAAACCTACACAGCAGTGGCTCTGGCAGTACGTGCCTTGAAAAACAAGCTGGTCAAGAAGATAATCCTAACGCGCCCTGCGGTAGAAGCAGGCGAAAGTTTGGGTTTTCTGCCAGGGGATTTGAAAGATAAAGTGGACCCTTATCTGCGTCCTTTATACGATGCCTTAGATGACCTACTGCCTCCCGACAAGCTCGACCATTTTATGAGCAACCGTACGATTGAGGTGGCACCACTAGCATTCATGCGTGGTCGGACATTGGATAAAGCGTTTGTCATCTTGGACGAAGCACAGAATGCGACGACCGTACAGTTGAAGATGTTTTTGACCCGTCTTGGGCCCTCTGCAAAGTGTATCTTGACGGGGGATCTATCACAAGTGGATTTGCCCCGTAAGCAACACTCTGGTTTGTTTCGAGCCTTGGATATTCTAGGCGGCTTGGAAGGTATCGGCGTGGTGCGGATGGATGCCGAGGATGTTGTGCGCCACCGTTTGGTGAAAGCGATTATCAAAGCTTATGACCGCTCTGATGAGGAATTTGACGAAAAGCGAAAGAAAGAGCGAGAAGAAAAGATGGCTGCTGAAGAGGCTAAAAAGGAAATTGTAAAAGAGGATTAGTTTTGCCCAATCAAAAACTTTCCAGCCAACGCATCCGCTTCCAACTGCAACAATTGGAGTGCCTAATGCATCCCGATGTGGATAAAGCTGCCCCCTATTTGTGGAACATCTTTTTTCGGATAGATGGGCAGTGTATGAAAATCACAGAACGACTGCGCTTCGATGGTCGGGTGATGGCACATTTTTCGGAGGGGAGTCATGATAACCTGGAGGTAGAAGCAACTCGAATTAAGGAAGCCATTGCAATTCCAAAAGAGGTCGGAGAATGGACAACGAATATCGAGCCTTTGTTTTTGCCCTTGTTCGAGCAACCCATCCCTGCGGTTTTTGGGCTGCTTTCTGTCTGTATGGAGAAGGGAAATGTCTCGGCAAAAGGAGCGGAGGCAGGGCATCAGGTGCTCAATGAAGCAATAGTGGCGGCGGTCAATCAACTCCTAGCGGATTTTGAGCCCAAGCACATCAATCTGGAAGACCCTGTCAACTCTGTAAAAACTTATTTTCAAGAAAAAGCCGCCCCTTATATCAAGGGGATTCCTAGAAAAGTGATTGCAGCGGTGCAAAAGGAACAGAGTATTTTTCAGAATATTTGGACACTAGTCAATAAAGATGAATTTGTAGGACTTCATGCTTGGTATTTTACTCAGCGAGAGCTATTGCAAAAGAATGGATTGCTGGATTTGGA
>JAHDBO010000321.1:1239-2567 GCA_020630355.1 Saprospiraceae bacterium | reverse complement strand
ATGACCTTCTTAGGACTCTGTGTGCTAGGTATAGTGGCTGTTTTGCAACTGCCTGTTTCACTGCTTCCAGAAGTGCCCATACCGAAGGTCAGTGTACAGATAGATTATAGCAATGTCGCTGCTAGAGATTTGGAAAATACGGTGGTGCGTCCATTGCGCAATCAACTGATGCAGGTAGCCCGATTGGAGGACATCCAAAGTTCGGCTCGTAATGGAAATGCACTCATTGATTTGACCTTTCAATATGGCACGAATACCAATCTTGCCTTTATAGAAATCAATGAGAAAATCGACCAAATCATGTCGAGTCTGCCTAGGGATTTGCCTCGCCCGAAGGTCTTACAAGCCAATGCAGCGGATATTCCCGTATTTTATTGGAGCGTCACACCAAGAGATAGCAATTATCAGCAATATCTGGCATTAGGCGAATTTGCCGAAACGGTGCTAAAACGTCGGATAGAACAGTTGGATGAAGTGGCATTCGTTGACCTAAGCGGCATTACAATGCCACAGATGAGCATCGAACCACAAACGGAACTTTGGCAAAGCATCGGCTTCACAGAAGAGGCCTTGACACAGCTCATCCAACAAAATAACCTAGATTTTGGAACGATAGTGGTCAAGAATGGACAATACCAGTACAATGTCCGCTTGGATGCCCGCTTAGTTTCTAAAACCGATATTGAACAAATTTATATCAATCAAGGAGGACAAGTACTTCAGCTCAAAGATATTGCTAAGGTTACAGTAGGAGAAAGTATAGAAACAGGACGTTTCCTCTTCAATGGACAAAAAGGAATCGTCTGCTCCGTCCGTAAAAAAACGGATGCCCAACTATTCGATTTGTTGGAAGCCTTCGAGGAATTGGAAGCCGCCTTTATAAAAGAATACCCCGAGCTAGAGTTTCATCGCTACAATGACCAGACTAAATTACTAAGCGTATCCATCCAAAGTCTAGGGACGAGCCTCGGCTATGGTGCTTTATTTGCCTTTTTGGTCATGTTCGTTTTTTTTCGCTCTTGGCGAACGCCATTACTCATTGGTATTGCGATTCCCGTCGCATTGATTCTAGCGATGTTGGGCTTTTATTTCCTAGGAATGTCCATCAATATTATCTCCATATCAGGCTTGATTTTAGGAGTAGGTTTGATGATTGATAATTCTATTATTGTATTAGAAAATATTCGGCAATATCGCAGCCAAGAGACCACACTAATAACTGCTGCCTCCAAAGGGGCGAATGAGGTGATTCGACCGCTTATCAGTTCGGCACTGACGACCTGTGCCGTGTTTTTGCCCTTGGTTTTTTTGAGCGGTATCGGCGGCGC
>JAHDBO010000321.1:0-1139 GCA_020630355.1 Saprospiraceae bacterium | reverse complement strand
AAAGAAGCACCGACGACAAGTGAGGCTACGCTGATTATTGGCTTGGAGAACAGCGAAGATTTAGAAATGATCAAGAAAGAAAGTGAAGACTGGTTCCGTCGCTCTTATCCCAATACAACGATTTCTATTCAGCCGCTCAAGAATGTATTCGATGAAATTTTCTCTTCTGATCAACCCGACCTGGAGATACGTTTGAAATCCAATTTCAAACTGGAAAGCCCACAACATAAGGAAACCCGATTTTTGCAAGATAGCCTAATAAAGAATGGGGCTTTATTGAGCTTGCCGCCTGAAGAAACGCAGTATTTTGTAAGCTTGGATAATCGCAAATTGCTAGAATATGGTATCGCTTATGGGCAAGTTTTAAATAAATTGCAAGCGCTATTCGGACAGCAAGAAGTAGCCGTATTAAAAAGCTCCAAACGACAGATTCCCGTCCGAATTGTAGAGACAAATGCAAGAGCCTTGTCGTCCTTTGCTTCGGTGATGTTGCGCTCCAGTAATGGACAACAGTATCCACTGAGCCAGTTTGCTCGCCTGTATCGGGAGCAGCGCCAAAAGACGATAACTGCTTCGAAGAATGGGGAGTATTTTGGGATGACAACGGCTTTTTCCTCAGCAATTATTCAAAAAACAAAAGATGTAGTTGCGCAGCAAAATGATTTGTCTGTCGATTTTGTAGGGGCAGGTTTTGCATCCACAACTTTACTGCGAGAATTGCTCTTTATTGTCCTTATTTCACTATTGCTTTTGTATATGATATTGGCGGCTCAGTTTGAGAGTTTGTTGCAGCCATTGATAGTGATGATAAGTGTTCCTGTAGGTTGGGTGGGTGTATTTGGACTGCTTTATTTCCTAGGGGAAAGCATCAATTTGATAGCTATGATTGGTTTGGTGGTGATGAGTGGGATTGTCGTGAACGATGCTATTTTAAAAATAGATATGATGAATCAAGCCTATAAAAATGGGAAAAATAAACGCCAAGCCGTCCATCTGGCAGGAGAACGTCGATTGAGGGCGATTATAATGACTTCCTTGACGACTGTCCTTGCTTTATTGCCTATTTTATTTTCTGAAGGCTTGGGAGCTGAACTGCAAACGCCACTTGTCATAGCTGTTATTGGTGGGCTTTTATTAGG
>JAHDBO010000320.1:1359-2578 GCA_020630355.1 Saprospiraceae bacterium | reverse complement strand
TCTCGAATCGTCACGGTAGTTGTTTCTTGCATGCTTACGCTTGTAGGTGTTTTTTCTGCTTTCGCTGTTTTTTCATTGGGGTTGCACTGGGAAGCACTTAAACAAATTCCTCCTAAAACAATTAATATCATGGAAGAAAGAATGCTTCTGATTGGATTTGAGAATGACATTTTCATAAAATAAATTTGATGTTTCCAATTGGTGTACACTTCTTAGTACCTTCAACTAAAATTGTGTGACCCCATTTTTTAAAAATTTCTAAAAAAAATAAAATGAATCGATACGGACGCTATCCATTGTTACTCCTACTTGCCTTATTTTCATTCTTAGCCTGCGAAACAGAAGACGATTCTGGAGGTGGTCTAACTCCGCCACCGCCACCCGAAGAAGAACCAGATAAAGGGACTTTATCCAGAACGATAGAGGTAGATGGGCGCACTAGAGACTACATATTATATGTACCCCAATCCTATGACCATGATACGAGCACACCACTTGTGTTCAATTTCCATGGTTATACGAGCAACGCTACAGAACAAATGGTTTATGGTGATTTTCGTCCGATTGCAGATAGCGACGGCTTCCTAGTTGTACACCCTCAAGGGACGGTCGATAGCCAAGGGAATACGCACTTCAATGTAGGCTGGGGCTCTAGCAACGTGAACGATGTCAATTTTGCAGATGCTTTGATTAGCGAAATTTCCGAAGCTTATAATGTTGATGCTACTCGAATCTACAGCACAGGTATGTCCAATGGTGGCTTTATGAGTTATCAATTGGCTTGTCAACTCAATAGCAAAATCGCTGCTATCGCCTCGGTGACAGGCTCTATGTCTCCTAATCAATATACGGCCTGTTCCCCAGGGAAAGCAGTGCCTGTTTTACAATTGCATGGCACAGATGATGGGACGGTTGACTATAACGGAACGCCATTTATCAGTCGCTCTATTCAAGATGTGATGGACTTCTGGGTCAGCAACAACGACTGCGATGCTACTCCTACCACAACAATGATAGAAGACAGCGCCCCCACTGATGGTAGTACGGTAGAGAAATTTGTGTACAGCAATGGCACAAACGGCACGAATGTGGAGCTATTCAAAATCACAAATGGAGGGCATACTTGGCCTGGGTCAGCTATTAATATCGGAAGTACGAATCAGGATATTAATGCCTCTCAAGAAATTTGGGATTTCTTCGAGCAGTATGATATAAATGG
>JAHDBO010000320.1:0-1259 GCA_020630355.1 Saprospiraceae bacterium | reverse complement strand
CCATCATAAACGCCATCTTCTTCTAGCATGATGCGGACGATTTTGCCCCATTCTTTGACCTCCGAAGCTGCAAACAGCTCAATAGAATAAGCCGTGTTTTCATACAATGGATAATCCCCTCTCCCCTTAACACCTTGCTGCTTATCCCACAAGCCGATAGTCGGTCCGGCCGCGTGTCCATGCAATCCAATTGGGTGTGTATAAATAGAGCCGTTGATGCCTTCTTTTTTGGCTTGCGCCAATGCATCCGCTAGGATTTGATTGCCTGATTTTCCTTTTTTGAATTGGCTGGTGAGAATATCTTGTAAGCGGTTTCCCACTTTAAACGCCTTTCGAAGATATCTGGGTACTTCTGTTTCTCCTGGCTTCAATACATAAAAATGCTGCTGCTGGTCGGTATTCAATCGCAAATAAGTAATCCCGAAATCGACGTGCAATAAATCACCATGTAAAATCACATCGTTCTTTGGTCGCCTAGAGAAAGAACGCAAAAATTCCTTATTGCCCTCATTCGCTCGCTGGACAGAAACGGAAGGATGAAACCAAGTGCTCAACTTATATTTTCTAACTAAATCTCGCAAAGCCCACTCCACATCAGTCGTCGTCGTAATACCGGGATGGATGTTTTTTTCAGATAAGCCTTCTTGTAAAATCTGATGTCCCAAGTGGCAAATCATCGGATAAATATCCAACTCTTTCTGAGAACGGGTCTCCAACCAAGCAATAGACAAATCTTGCGCCGAAACAATTTTATCCTTGTATTTGGAAGGCATTTTATCCAGTAGCTCCTTGTATTCAGTATGTACCAGACCATCTGCCAAGGCAAAATCCTTGGAATAGTTCAAGCCAATTTTTTTGGGTTTGAATTTATTGATTGTTTCTACTAGCGCATCCCATTGGTCGGGGTAGACATTCAAATCCCAAGCTCCCTTCAATAACTTTCCGACATCATAACGAGCAATTGCTACCTTTTCCAGTGGCTTGTCCCCTCCCCCATCATAGAAAACCATAATCGTCCGACGTCTGGCCGAAAGCCAAGTACTCGGCAACATCGTTTTCATCACAGGGTCTTCGTTGTATTCCCTAGAGATGATAATCCACATATCAATCCCCGAACGGCGCATCAACTGCGGCAATAAGTTATCTAGTCTATCTTCTAGAATATCATCGATTACTTTTGCTCGTTCTTGCTCATTGAGGATAAGGGTGTGAGGGTCTTGAGCATTCATGTTCATGCTCATCCCAATCAATAAAAAAAA
>JAHDBO010000319.1 GCA_020630355.1 Saprospiraceae bacterium | reverse complement strand
GACCAATTACCAAAATAAGCGATATAAGTGTAGCAAATAATCGGTAGTACAAATGCGGTAGCAAAGCCAAAATTATCAATCGCCAAGCCGAAAAGGGGAGGGATGACCGCTCCACCCACGATAGCAGTACAAAGTAGGCCCGATGCCTTTGGCTTCAAATCTCCTAGACCATCAATAGCCTGCGTAAAGATGGTCGGGAACATGATGGAATTGAAAAAGCCAACCAATAAGACCGTCCACATAGCAAAAAAGCCATTGGTCGTCATCGTCAAGGCCAGTAAGGCGATAGCACCAAAAGCAAAGTACTGTAAAACCTTGCCTGGATTGAAGTGCTGCGTCAAGTAAGAACCCACAAAACGACCAATCATGGCGCCACCCCAATAGAAAGTAACAAAAGTCCCAACGATGGCTTTACCATCAATATCTGCTAGGGCTTGTCCCTTGAATACATTGGCGATGAACTGGGCGATGTTCTTTGTAAAAGGCTCGGAAAGAATGGCAGAGTCCATGCCCATTGTCATGAAATAGTTGACCAGATAAGAACCAATCGCCACTTCCGCACCGACGTAAACGAATATCCCAATGATGCCTAATTGAAGGTTTTTGTGCTTCAATGCAGCGCTGTATGTGCCACCTGAATCCGTAGATAAAATATTGGGTAGCTTGACAAAAACAAAAATCAAGGCAAGCAACAATAAGAAACCTGCAATTGCGATGAAAGGACCTTGCACCGCACTGGCTTCACCTGCGTAATACTGTTCTTTTTCTGCTAGGCTGAGCTGTTGGATTGCTTCGGAAGATTTGATTTTATCACTCAATAAAAAAGCAGCGGCAAGGATAGGAGCAATGGTCGTTCCTAGGGAATTGAAAGCCTGAGCCAGATTCAATCGGCTGCTTGCTTTGTCCTCATCTCCTAGTACCGCCACAAAAGGATTGGCAGCAACTTGTAGAATGGTGATGCCACCTGCTAGCGTAAAGAGCGCCATTAAAAAGAAGGGAAAAGAACGAAGAGAGGCCGCTGGAAAAAATAAAAAACAACCCAAACCAGCTATCATCAAACCTCCGATGATGCCACGTTTGTATCCCAGTCTTGAAACCAAGATACCGCCAGGAATGGAAATGAGAAAATAGGCCAAAAACCAAGCTACCTGAACCAAGCCCGCTTCTCCATAACTCAACTCAAAGACTTCTTTGAGCCTAGGAATAAAAGCATCCACGATGACGGTGATAAAGCCCCAGATAAAGAAAAGACTCGTTAGGGCAATAAATGGGATACGGTATTGATTCGACTTGCTCATCTTTTTTTATTGCCAAAATACGTTTTCATCACAAATAATAGCGGTATTCTACTACATCATTTATACATCTGATAAAAGAAAACCCTCGCTGTAAGGGGCGAGGGTTCGGAAATTTGTAAGTAATGGTAAGTCTCTTCAGTATGTTTGTATAAAGGGGTGAATATTTTTTATATAAATATTAATTATTTAAATACAATCAAATACTGTGCCTGAAATATTAAAAAAAATTATATAAATAAAATACTATGAAACTCGCATCATTTTGGCATACTTCCGAGCGATGACCTTCCAAGTGTATCTTTTTTTAGCAATTTGAAGCATTTGCTGGCTGACTTGCTCGTGGGATTCGTTTGTGATTTGTCGTACTTGTGATAAAAGGTCTTCGGCAGTTCTAAAAAACAAGGCCTCGTCTTCAGTGGTCTCCCTATTGTAGCCAATATCAAAAGCGATAATACACAGACCTAGGTTCATCGCTTCTACTAAAGACGGATTCGTTCCCCCTGCGCTGTGTCCGTGCAGATAAAGATGACAATTGGAGCGAAGTAAATTAAGTGGCTCCTTATCATAGATGGGGTCGAGCAAGTGGAAATGTTCAAGATGAGCGTATTGGTTGAGCAGGTTTTGTCCATAATCGCTTTTTTTCCAATTACCGACTAGGCAAAGCGGCATTTCTTGCTGTGCCATAGCTTCCAAAATAATATGGATATGATTTTCGGGCTCGATACGACAAACCGAAAAAGCATAAGGAGCTGCCAAGAAGGGATATTGCTTTATATTTTCTGCTAGGATAGGTACTTTAAATGCTTGGTCGCCACCGTACTCAATCAAGTGGCTATCATAATCGTAAGTCGCTTTGAGGTATTTGCGTATGACCTCATTATCCGTGATAACTTCCTCTGCGACTTCGACCGCCGTTATTTCGGAATACCTCAATATGCGCTTGATTAGACCGCTCCACTTATCCCGTTTCCATTCGATGCCATCTATATTGACATAGACTTTCTTTTTAGTGAAAAACTTGACAAATGGGAGGCAAAAACAGCCAGACACACCTAGGATAAGCATGATGTCAGCTTTAAAGGCGGCATGGATGATGGACCAAATATCATAAGGAATACTCTGGAAACCATTTGCCTCAAGCGGGATATATTTCAACTTCGCGCCTTCCCATTCTGGGATTCTTTCTTCTTTTGGGTAAAATTTTCCGCTACAGTAAACGGTAATATCATATTCATCAGAAATATTTAGAACGAGTTGTTCTACGAGACTTTCAAAGCCACCGTATTTGGC
>JAHDBO010000318.1 GCA_020630355.1 Saprospiraceae bacterium | reverse complement strand
TCAATCGTTAGTGTATCGTCTACATCGGCTACAAAACTATCAATACCTTCTAATTCCTGCCTACTGCCATCTGCTTTTTCTAGGAGGTGTTTCCCCGTTTTTCCTTCTGTGCCACCTGCTTTTCCGTAAGGAGCTATTTTCCGATGTTGCCCAATTAAAGTCACTTCAACTTGTTCTATAAATTTGATTTTTCTGATGATGCCATCACCGCCATTCCACTTCCCTCGTCCGCCTGAGTTTTGCCTTACGGCAAATGTCTCCAAGCGCACTGGATAACGGAACTCCAACTCTTCAGGGTCAGTGATTTTGGTATTCGTCATGTGCTGATGCACCGCAGAACGTCCATGAAAACCCTCGCCTGCGCCACAACCACCCCCAATCGTTTCATAATAACCAAATTGCTCGTTCCCAAACAAAAAATTATTCATTGTTCCTTGGCTACAAGCCGCTAGGTTGAATGCCTTCAAAAGGGTGTCCACCAAACGCTGGCTCACCTCTGTATTGCCCCCAACAACGGCTGGGCAATCTAGTGGATTGTCTGAAAAATCGGGATGCAAAAAACTGTTTGGTAATAGGATGTCTACCCGTTTCATTAAGCCTTCGTTCAGCGGGATATTTTTAGGACAAAGCAAGCGCAAGACATAGATAATCGCCGAATTGACAATAGAAATATTCGCATTTAAGTTCCTAGGATGCGGAGCAGAAGTCCCCGTGAAATCAAATTTGATTTGTTCCCCCTTTCGGGAAATGTGTACTTGGATTTGATGCCCATCGTCGAGCTGTTCGGTAGCTCGAAGTGATAGAGGTAACTGTTGCAAACTTTGGTTTAAAGCCTCAGTAGCTACATTTTTCAAGGCAGCCATGTAGTGATGTACTTTCTTGATGCCATGCGTTTCGACGAGTAGCTGCAAGTCTTGTTCACCTATCCGCAGCGATGCCAAAGCAGCGTTGATGTCGGCAATGTTTTCGGTAGGAGAGCGGCTAGGGTAGGGGCTTTCTCGAAGCATTTTTTCGATAGTTTCCCATTGAGGAACGCCATTTTTGATGAGATAAGTGGGTGCAAAAACGACACCCTCTTCGGCTAAGTTGGTCGCATCTGGAGGCATAGAGCCAGGGCGTTTACCACCGATTTCAGAGTGGTGTGCCCGATTGATGACATAGCCAACTAATTCATCTTGCTCGGAAAAAACAGCAGCCAATAGCGTAACATCGGGTAAGTGCGAACCCCCATACTTAGGATGGTTGACGATAACGACATCGCCTTTTCCGAGGGGCGTTTTTTGTATCGAGAGGCGGGCGCATACGCCTAGGCTACCAAGGTGGACGGGGATGTGCGGCGCATTGACGAGCAATTCCGCTTGGGCATCCAAGATGGCACAAGAGAAATCGAGCCGTTCCTTGATATTGACAGAGAAGGCGGTGCGCTGCAATTGCAAGCCCATTTTGTCCGCAATAGCGGAGAAGCGATTGGTGAACAATTCCAAGGCGATGGCTTCTTTTTCGACTGTGATTTTGGTGCTTAGCTTTTCTTGTTTGCGAGCAATCGCATCCCCATTTTCTTGTATTTCGACCATCCAGTTTTCAGGAATATAGACCGTTGAAAAATCGTGCAATAAGACGCCTTTGCTGAATTGATTTCCTGCTTTCAACTCTTCCCACAAGTAGCAAGGAATGGTCTTATGAGTGATTGGGTTAGGACGGCTTTTGAAGGGTGCAACTGTGGTTTTTTGGGCGGAAGCCACAGTTTTTGGAATAGCTGCCTGTCGCTCTGCTGCGATGACTTTGATACTTTCTACTTCTATTTTTTTGCCTTTCGGCAAATGACCAAATAGGTTTTGATAGGCACTGTGAAATGCTGCTTCTAAATCTTTGTTTTGATGAAAATCAATTTCTAGCGTACTGTCTTGTCCTTTGAGTCGCAAATAGGCAAAGCGATGGATGATTTCAGCACTATCAGACCTTATCCCTTCCTTTATCAGGCTTGCTAAGGCTCCTTTTTCGGCTTTCGCAAAATATTTTTCCAGATTCAAATCCGCTTCTAAATCGGCGAGGACTTGTTGCTCATACCAACGCTCCAAGCGGGCATTACCAATGCCATAAGCACTGAGCAAGCCCCCATCTTTCGGGATGATGACCGTGTTCATATCCAGCATTTCTGCAATTTGGCAACCGTGTAAACCACCTGCTCCACCAAAGACCAAGAGTGCATAATCCGAAGGCTGAAAACCTTTTGCCACTGAAATTTGTCGAATGGCAGCCGCCATTTTTTCATTGGCGATTTGCTCCAATCCTTCTAGGATTTCTAGTATGCTGTATATCTCATTAGACTGCACTTTGATAGTCGCTTGCAAGGCTTCAACGGCTGCTTGTGCCGCCTCAAAATGGATCGGGATACGGAATCGGCTATCATCCAATTTTCCTAGGAGTAAATTGACATCGGTAATCGTCAAAGGGCCACCTGTACCGTAGCAAGCTGGACCAGGATTAGCACCTGCGCTCTCTGGGCCAACGCATAGTTTCCCGTTTTCAAAATAACAAATAGAACCACCGCCTGCTGCTACCGTCTCAATCGCTAGGCAGGGACTGGACATGGATA
>JAHDBO010000015.1 GCA_020630355.1 Saprospiraceae bacterium | reverse complement strand
AAGTTCTTGTAATCGTTTTATAAACAGGACAAGCCCCAGTAACCGTTTCGTGTTCTTGAGTTAATACTCCTGCGTAGGATTGACCATCACATAAGTCAAAAGCTGTTAAAGAAGGAGGCAGCGTGAAATCACCACATTGCCAAGTCTCATCGGCAGGAGGTGTTGGAGGTGTTGGAGGTGTTGTATCCGTAATTGTATATGTTGCTGATCTTGTAGTAGAGTTACCACAATCATCAGAGATTGTATAGGTCACAGTAATACTACCTGCATTACCACAAGTAGTTGTGAAATTACCATAGCTGTAGTTGCTAGATACAGAAATCTCTCCGCAAGATTGAGCATCGCCTTCTAAGAATTGAATATTCGTATTATTCCACTGAGTAATTGCAGCGATATTAGCACTCACACCTGCACATTCCATTCCTCCATTAGTAGGATTTCCAACAGTAATGTCTCCGCCCCATACAGTTATGGAGAATACTGCAAATCGAACAACAGAATTACCGCATGCATCTATGATTGTATAGTTTACGGTCATTGTGTTGTTGCCACCACAAGCTGAAGGAAGCGTTTGGGAAGTAAAATCATTGGATATTGCTACTGTTCCACAACCATCACTGGAGCAATTCCCCAATATTGTCATGTTATTGCTATTCCATTGAGCGGCAAGAGCAGCAATGTCTTCATCGCAGTCAGCAGTTCCTGCAATTGGACTGCATGTTTCAGGATCGGTTGTGTCTTCAATGGTATAGGTAGCTGTAAAAGTTTGTGTATTATCACAATCATCTTTAACCGTATAATTCACTGTAATTGAACCGGCATTGCCACAGCTGTAAACAAAGTTTGCAATATTATAGTCTGTCTCAACAGATATATTCCCACAGGACACAGCGTTAGCATTCAACTGAGCCATATTATTACTATGCCAAGCGGATACCGCACCGAGATTCCCCGTACATTCTGAAGAGCCGTTTGTAGGCGTATAATTTACTTCAAATGTTGTGGTGTTCACTGTGATTGTAGCTGTGATTGCCGCACTGGCAGCATTGCCACAGCCATCCGTAACCGTATAAGTAACCGTAAGTGTGTTACCAGCAACGCCACAGCCATTTGGAACCGCATTAATATCAAATGAACTAGATACATTTATACTTTCGCTACACTCGTCGGTAGCACAACCTATAATATTATTAATATTGGTTTGATTCCAGCTACCCAAGGCACTAAAATCATCACAGTCAACTGTAATGTCTGTAGCCGTACATCCTGCAATAATTGGTCCCTCCGTATCAGGAGCAATAGTTATAATTTGAGTTTCAACTGTTTCGTTTCCACAGTTGTCTGTCGCAGTCCATTTTCTTTCTATCGTATACCCATCACAAGATTCTGGATCACCTATATTAGTATCCATCACAGTGATCGTTGGACCAGCCACGTCTGGGCTAGGCTCGACCCCATTACAAGTATCCGTAGCAGAAACGTCGGATGGTGGGTCAGGGATTGGGTCACCACAAGCGATAGTTACATCAGCAGGTACACCTGAAATAACAGGAGGTTCTGTATCAACTGCATTAATGGTTATTGTTCCTGTTGCACAGCAAGTCCATGCTGGAATAGGAGAAGTTTCTCCCCAGCAAATATCATAGGTAAATACATAAGTTCCACAGGTAACTATCCATACATCAAAATCGCCCGTAGCACTGTTTAGCGCTGCGTTACCATTATTGCCTAAAGGTGGATTATTTGGATCAGCGGTTAAGCCACCAAACACGTATCCGTCACTTCCAGCATTGCCATTCATACAACCATCGTCTGGATCTAGACAAATCCATACAGCATCACCTGGGCAGATCGTCAAATTAATATCTGTTGCTGTAGGTGCACCACAATTGACCGTAATAACTTGCGTATGAGAAGTCTCATTACCACATTTATCCGTTGCTGACCATGTTCTTTCAATGGTATATTCACCACAATCTCCTGGGTCACCAATTTGGACTTCAGAGAACTGAACTTCAACTTTTTTAGCGTCACAATTATCCACAGCACTTACAACAGGAACATCAGGAATATCGTTGCATTCAACTGTTACATCTGCTGGCAAGAGAGACAATATAGGGGACTCAGTATCTGAGAAGTCGAAGGTGATGGTCATTGTTTCACAACACTTTTGGTCGTCAACACATAACTTTCCACGTACCTCCTCTTCTGAGATTTCAATGTATCCTCCTCCGAATAAGGAATATGTATAATATTTACCGCCTATAACATATATAGCTTCTCTACCACCACAGGTGCTTACATAACCATCATAAGTTCCCGTAGGTTTAGGGTTAGGGTCTTTTATTTGGGCATCTCTGGGATCAGAACCATCCGTTTTCACAATAATCTCTTCTTCTTCACACACCTGCACCACGACAACATCTGTTAAGTTGCAGGATGCCTCATTGGGTACATAGCCATAGGTGCCATTTGAATTAATGACAAAAGTACCATTCGAAGCATTAGTAACTATAGTGTAGGTATATACTGGGTCAATAATTCCTCCGCTTTCAACAGGAATGGCCCCTTTAATAGCCCTAGGACACCCCGTATGAACTACATCCGTCAAGGTAAAGCTACAACCAGTACCACAATCATCATTAATCGTAACCGAAGCACTAGCAGTACATCCATTGGCATCTGTCACGACAGCAGAATAACTACCAGCTGATAAACCTGTTATAGTGCCAGTGCTTGCCCCATTTGACCATGAAATGGTGTAAGGAGACGTACCTCCTGAAATATTGGCCGTGGCGGATGCGTTGGACTGACCACAATTTTCAATAGTACCTGAAATAGTCAATGAAGGTCCTCCGCTATCAGTCACCGTTGTAGAAGCAGATGCTGAACAACCGTTTGCATCAGTTACCACGACATTATACGTTCCAGCGGCTAGGCCAGATATCGTTGCACTAGTCCCACCATTGGACCATGAATAGGAATATGGAGCTGAACCCCCGGAAGCGCTCGCTGTGGCAGAGCCATCCGATGCGCCACAAGAGGAAGGACTAGAGTTTGCCGAAACACTAGGCCCATTACTTTCACCTACAGCTACACTTTCCACCACTTGGCAATTATTAGCATCCGTAACCGTGACTGTATATACACCAGCACTAAGATTATTCAACGTAGGAGAACTGCCACCTACATCCCAACTATAAGTATACGGAGTAGCACCTCCTGTAACGCTTACGCTTGCAGAACCATCCAATGCTCCACAAGAAGCAGGCGTTGAACTTGAAGTCACAGTTGGTCCTCCTGAAGTGTTTATCACTACTGAAGCAGTCTGTTGGCAGCCCGTATTGTTGTCAGAAACCTGAACAGTATAAGAACCTGAAGACAGACCGCTCACGCTGCTTGTAAAGTCACCTGTACTCCAAAAATAAGAATAGGAACCAGAACCTCCCGACACAGCAGCATTGGCAGAACCGTTAGCTTGTCCACATGATGCGTTTTGAGTGGAAACATTTATTTGCAGATTATTTTCACTAGAAATATTGAAACTTGCAAAATCTTGACATCCATTAGCATCTGTAACCTGTACACTATGCGTTCCGGCAGGAAGGTTGCTTACTGATGTCCCAGTATTTCCATTGCTCCATAAGTATGTAAAAGGAGCAGTGCCTCCCGTAGCTGTAACGGTAGCGGAACCATCGCTTGCCGAGCAACTTGCAGGGGTAGTAGATGTTATGATAGCCGTTGGATTATCGCCGCTACTTTGCACAACTGCTACTGCACTTTCCTGACAACCATTGGCGTCTGTAACGACTACGTTATAAGTACCAGGGAACAAGAAAGAAATCGTCTGGGTATTACCTTGAGCTCCCCAATCGTAGGTGTAAGGTGGGTTTCCACTAGAAGGAATGGCTGTTGCTTCACCGTCGGCCTGTCCACAGTTCGCTGGCGTAGTGGAAGTAGTCACTTGAACATTACAAGAACAGTCTTGGATATTCACAGTCGTACATGCATTGGCTAAAGGGCAACAAGGCTCTTGAACGTCAACGCAGATTGTAGCCGTTGAATTAGGGTTATTTAAACTGACAGCAACTGACTGACCAGTTGTAGGGCTAATAGCACTAGCACCACCGCCTACACTCCAACTAAAAGTAGTCCCTGCTGGATAGGAGCCATTTACACTGAATGAAGTTGCATCTCCCGCACAGCCAGATGACACACCATTAATAGAGATATTAGCGTTACAAGTGCCTGATGTGACAGTTATAGTTTGAATATGCTGTTCCGTGTTACCACAGGCATCCGTAGCCGTCCAAGTCCTAGTAATCGTATTTGGAGCGGGAGCATTGGGGTCACCATTTTGTTGGTAGGAAACAGTGACGTTTGTATCACAATTATCACTTGCAGTAATAGATGGTACTGATGGAATATTATCACAAGTCACTGTTACGTTTGAAGGATAAGCGCTGAGCGTAGGAGCTGCATTATCCACAACGCTGATTGTCTGTGTAGCCGTTGCAGTATTTCCGCAGTCATCCGTAGCAGACCATGTTCTTATTATATTATACGTTCCGCAAGCAGCTCCGCCACCTTGTATCGTTTCATTGAATGAAACAGACAAAGAACCATTTGAGCTAGCTCCACAAAAATCAGTAGCCGTCACGTTTGGAGCGGACGGCACAGGATCATCACAATTAATCGTTGTATTACTAGGAACACCAGACAAAGTAGGATCCGTGGTGTCCGACACATTAATATTCATCGTTCCAGTAGAACAACATGTTGTACTACCTTCCCCAGTACAAATTTGATAGGTATAAGAAAAACTGCCACAAGCACTATAGGTAGCAGTAAATGTACCATTTGAAGACAAAGAACCAGGACCTCCACTCAAACTAGAGCTAATAAAATTATAGCCATCGCTACTCGTACAAGCGCCAGCAGGAGATAAACATATAGATACATTTTCACCTGGGCAGACCGTTTGACTAACGGTAATAGGAGTAGGGCCTCCTGCATTGCCATCTATGGTGACTATATTAGAATAGACCCAATCTGGGCAAGAAAACAATTTGAAACCTCTTCTGTATTGACAAGTACCCGAGTTAGATGATACATAATATCCCCAACCTGCGTGGTCGATGATTTGCCAGCCACTACCACAATTCACTTCCCAACGAGTTTCATCCCAACTTTGGCTAAAATCGACGTCAGGATCTACTGCATCAGGAGGAGTAGGGCCGTCTAGGTTTTCGATTTGGTGACCAGGAAAAGCTCCACAATAGGAGAAATCAGGACCAATTTGACCACCATCTACATAATTTTCAGAAACGTGAACATCTGCATCTGTAGACCAATCCCAATCATCCTCACTGCAAGAAGAACATTTTGCCCCTCTTCTATACCATTTGGAAATATCATGAAACCCCAGAGGAAGGTGTTGTCCAACTGCTCCAGGTATATCTTCCCAAGTCCAGTTGTTCCCTGCGTATTTCACCTGCCACCTAAACTCTACTTGGGAACCATCAGAACAAGTCATCGGCTCTCCTTGCATTGAGGTACATAAGACGGTTCCATTCTGTGGCAGCACTGAGGCACAGCTAGGTGTTCCAGGACCGCACAAAACAAATAAATTATCAATATCATTATTTCCATCTAGTGGACTACACCAACCTACATCTTCAATTTCGGCAGATTCCTTATTTGATTTTCTAGCTACATATTTCACTTCACTAACCTCTTTCTTCAAGAAAAAGGGATAATTCTCATAATCCTTTACATAATCGACTCTGTATAGCATACTTCCTCGAAGGTTCTCAGCCTTTGAGTCCGCTACTAAAAGCATCGTAAAAATCCCAAGAAGTAATAACAATGGGTAGTTTAATCCATTTGTTAATTTGGAAAAGGTAAAGCTAGTCTTCATAGCTAAATTTTGATTAAAGTTAATGCTTACGTGTTTTGAGTTTCCTTTTATTTGGTCGTTAAAAGGGTTCAAACCAGTCTCCTTAATAGTATGGGTAGATTCCATAAATACGTTAAATTATGTAGAATAAACACATAAAATCACTGTCACAAATTTAATATTCTGTAAACAGTGAATTCATTTTTGTTAATTCGTGTGTTCTCACTCACATTTATATAGTCACAAATATCAAGCCAATACTTTAACTTAAATTAACACGACCTGATATAATAAAACAGAGACATATCACGTAAAGCAAAGCATTCAAAAGCAATAAAAGCCATATATAACTGATAAACAATGACTTAGTAAACAATTTCGACGCTTAATACAATTTTTAAAGATAAAAACCAAC
This sequence comes from Saprospiraceae bacterium, assembly GCA_020630355.1. Taxonomy (GTDB): domain Bacteria; phylum Bacteroidota; class Bacteroidia; order Chitinophagales; family Saprospiraceae; genus JAHDBJ01. The sequence continues at coordinate 10,047 of JAHDBO010000015.1, read as the reverse complement.
TACGCACACACACTCAAAACATAAAAATCTATTTATCAGCATTTTATGCTAGAAAAATATCTATTTTATAAGGAAAAATATTCATTTATAATATTCATTGAATTTATTCACAATTAATTATGCCTTACTAATATCCGACATATATAAAATACAAATTCCATCAATAAATTATCACATTTATATGTAAATATAATTTTTAAATAACTATATAACAGTTACTTATGAATTAAAATAATTAATTTATCACGTTTTTAAATGTCACTTTTCTTTATCTTCTAAAGTAATACCAGCAAAGAGGTCAATCCAACCTATTTTTAATATATTTATTTATTGAATTTTAATAAAAATCAATGTTAAAATCTTTCAATCGATTAAAACAAGTCTAATAAGCCTTAGAATTGCGAACAGGAGTATCTGTTCTAAGTGGAAACACTGGTGCAAATGGGAATAGCTCTTGTAAAAAATGTCACATTTAAAGCAAATAGGGTTCGGTAACCTTTAATCTAAAAGAGGCGCCGCCTTATTCTTATTAAAGATTCCCTTAAAGTGAATAAGCAATAAACTTGCCAAAATCGTTGTGAAGAGGAGCTAAGCCAGTTTTTTAACTACTTGAAAGTAGAAATGAAGGAGCTTGAAAGCAAAAGGGTCTTTTCAGAGAAGTAATTGCCTTTTAAAAGAAGGGAACGGTGGATATCCATCAATTCCTCGTCCTTTGAAATAAGGGTGTAGATCACTTGGAGTACTTTGGGAAAACGTTCTAAATCGTGCGTAAGCGGTACGTTTTTAGCCCCAACTTTTGTCAGGAAGGATTGAAATAAGTCAAAATGATAAATGCCATACTTTTCAGGAAAGCGAAATGCTAAGTACATAAACACTACCGAATAATCGTGATGGTGCGTATTGATCCGCTTACTAGGATTTAGCTCTTGGTAATGACTTAGAAGCTCATCACAATAAAACATAAAGCGGTCGATGCGAGAAGACAAAGGGAGAGACTCGTCAAACAAACCTTTAAATGCCATTCGCACAAAATCCTCATTTAGATGAGCAAAGGTCAGCATCATTTTTTTTGGCTCAAAACTGTGTGCCGACCAGAGTTGCCGACTAAGCGAATTTTGCAAACTAGCATCATACATTGCCGCAAAATCCACAGCATCTATACTCCAATGCTCTTGAAAGTGTTTCAGGGATTCCCAGTGTACTAGATAAGATGAGTCAGATCGGATGACTTGTTTGAATCGTTGGATTCCTTCTTGGATGACTTGTAAGCGCACAGATTATATATGAGTGATGGGTGATGGATCAAATGATTATTGACCTGAAATATCCCGTTTGTCAAATTTAAAAGTAAAGGTTCCGCACTCTTTCTTAGGGGCCTTCAAATCTCTTTTGAAACGATATTGTTTCATCATGACCATACAATTCTTCACTATTCGCTTATCTTTAATCGTTGTTTTCTTACTATTGTGCTTCACATAAATCACCCTTCCATCTGGATTGATACATATATTAAGGGTAACTCTTCCTGTGGCATTGCCTGCCAAACCTTTGATATTAGGCGTGAATTTCTTTTGACGCATTAGGGCACGTCCAAAATCAGCATTACCACCACTACCACCGCTACCTGATTCTGCCTTACCCTTACCTGGAGCGCCTTTCCCCGGTCCAGTTTTTTTATCACCTTGGCCGCCGCCGCCAGAACTCTTCTTGTCTTTACTGCCCTCTGTTTTCTGTGAGCCACTGTCCGAACCCGTTCCGCCGGGGGCACCTGCTTTTTTCTTTGCCTCTGCTTCCGCTTTCTTTTTGGCTGCTTCTGCCGCTTTTCTTTTTGCTTCCGCTTCCGCCTTCTTTTTGGCTTCTGCCTCAGCTTTTTTCTTTGCTTCTGCTTCTGCCTTTTTCTTTGCTTCCGCATCCGCCTTCTTTTTAGCTTCTGCTTCCGCCTTTAATTTCGCTTCTAATTCTGCTTTTTCTTTTTCCTTTTTTGCTTGGATAGCCGCCTCGTCATTATCGGCTGTCAATATATCTTTTGCAGGTTCGGATTCGGGTGTTGGCTCAGGCTCGGAAGTCGTTTCTGGTTCGACAACCTCCTCTACCGTTTCTTCTACAACTTCTTCTACGGCTTCTTCTACCACCTCTTCCGTCACCTCTTCTGCAGGTGCTGGATCGATTTCTTCAACAACTGGCTCTTCTGATTCGATGCCTTCAGGGTCTTCAATCTCTTCCGATATTTCGTCCGCATCATTCGACTCTGCTTCTCCTGCATCATCACCAGCAGCCAAGGTTTCGCTCCAGTCATAGTTCTGAAACTGGATTTCGATTCCTGCAGGTTCTATTTCTTGGTTGATAACCAAAAATGGGTATAGTGCCAATACCGCTAAAGCTAGATGAAAAAAGAAAGTCCAGAGAAATCCTCTGCGTTTCCTTTTCTTCTCTTCCTTTTTAGCTATATAATGTGATGTTTGCATACCCTATCGGTTTCTGGTTAAATTCGTTCCAAGTTTCTGGTTTCTGGTTAAATTCTTTTAAAATCTCGAAACTTTAGCAGAAATTATTTGGACTTAGGTCTAAGGACTCGCTGTTTGCCAACTGCCAACTGCTCCTTCATGTAACGTAAGTTAAGGCTTTTTTCATGTAAAAATTTGTCAATAAAACTTTAAAGTGAAGTTAAAAGCAAAAGATGCAGCAAATCAAAACAAATTACCGCATGCTGTGAAAGCTCAGCTTAAACCTCAAAATATTTGAAGTTGTGTTTGTATTCAATTTTGAGCAAGGTCTCATAAATCAAACGGGTAACATTGCTCACATCCTCTTTATGCGCAGTTTCCACAGTTGTATGCATATAACGCAAGGGCAGTGAAATAAGCGCAGAGGGAACACCCCCATTAGACAAGTAGAATGCATCCGTATCGGTTCCCGTACTCCTAGAAGCCGCTTCTCTTTGAATAGGGATTTCGTTTTCTTCAGAAGCGGCGATTATCAAATCCAATAATTTATTGTGTACCGCAGGGGCATAGGTGATACTTGGCCCTTTACCAGCTTTGACATCACCGTGCTTCTTTTTGCCTACTAAAGGCGTATTCGTATCATGTGTCACGTCAGTAACGATAGCAACATGAGGTTTAATCGTATCCGCTATCATCGTTGCCCCCTTTAGTCCTACTTCTTCTTGTACCGCATTCACTATATATAAGGAGTAGGGCAGCTCGATTTCATTTTCTTTTAGCAGCCTCGCTACTTCCGCAATACAGAATCCCCCCATACGATTGTCTAAAGCACGCCCGACATAATAATTATTGTTGAGCTTCATAAATTCATCTGGATAAGTGATTACACAACCCACATGAATCCCCATTTCCAATACCTCTTCTTTATTCTTAGCTCCTACATCGATAAAGATATTTTCTAATGTTGGAGCAAGGTTCGCATCTTTCCCTCTTCTTGTATGAATAGCAGGCCATCCAAACAATCCAGTCACGATTCCTTTTTTGGTATGAATGTTCACTCGTTTGGAAGGGGCAATAATATGGTCAGAACCACCATTTCTACAAACGGAAATGAAACCATCGTCGGAAATATAGTGTACAAACCAAGAAATTTCATCTGCATGACCTTCTATGACCACTCGAAAGTCTTTACCTGGGTTGATAACACCATAGGCAGTACCATAATTATCCAGATGACATTCGTCTACATAAGGTTTTAAATATTCTAACCAAAGCTGTTGACCTGGTGCTTCGAAGCCTGTCGGAGAAGCATTGTTCAAATATTTCTCCAAAAATTGTTCTGACTTTTCTGTGATAATATTGCTCATTGTATTCAGTTGTTGTCTATATGAATTATTTTGGTGGCTTTCGCCGAACACATTCTGTTTTTATTCATGAATCCCTTCCATCCAAGTTTCAGGGCTTTTTCGCCAGTTTTCAAGCAATATTTTTTGGGCTTCTGTTATGTAGCCCATATCTGCCGCAGCTTCAATCAAAATATTATAATCTGACAAAGTATCAAAATCACAATCTTCTGCATCAAAAGCCGCTTTTGCTTTATCGAAGCCGTAGGAAAAGATAGCCAATACTCCTGCAATATGACAGCCTTGCGCCTCCAATACTTGCACAGCGGAAAGGCAACTACCTCCAGTAGAAATCAAATCTTCCACTACCAAGACACGTTCATTTCCACGCACCTCTCCTTCTATCTGATTTTGCCGACCATGTCCTTTAGCTTTACTTCTTACATAGGCAAAAGGCAAGCCAAGTGCGTCCGCAAGTAAGGCACCATGAGCGATGCCCGCAGTTGCTACCCCTACGACCATAGTGATTTTTCCGAAGTCTTTGGATTTCTCTACCAAGCATTTTTTTATAAAATCTCGTTGCTTCGGATAAGACAATAACAAACGATTATCGCAATATATCGGTGACCTCATCCCAGAAGCCCAGGTAAACGGATTTTGAGGATTAAGCTTTATTGCATTTATTTGTAATAAGGTCTTAGCGACTTCGGATGCGATATTCATTTTGTAATGAAAAATTAAATGAAAAATTATTTTTTCTATCTATTTTTAAAGTTGAATTTCAAGTATGCAAAGCTACAAAATATACATCAATGACACTCCCCTCTTGCTGACAAATGCAGAAGAAGGATTCAAAAAAATGCCTGGGACAAAAAAAAATATCGTTGCTCCATATCTTGGCAAAGCACATAGTCTTTTGCAGTATATTGATATGCTAGAAAAATCGGACAATTTTGAGTCTGTTACTATTTTTTTCAATGACTTGAAGCAACTCAAAAAGGATTTCTTTTCTTTATTCAATAAAATATCAGCCGCAGGAGGCGTTGTATTCAACCCTGCAGGTCAAGTACTATTGATATATCGCAGAGGTTCTTGGGATTTGCCGAAAGGCAAAATAGATCCAGGAGAAACAAAGAAAGCCGCGGCCGTTAGGGAAGTTCAGGAAGAGACTGGAATTGTGAACATAGAACTAGGACAAAAAATCGCCAAGACTTTCCATACTTTCATTAGAAAGGGCGTCCGGTGTATCAAACCAACGCACTGGTATTTGATGCATACCAAAGAGATGGAATTAAGCCCACAAGCGGAAGAGGACATTCTGGAAGCAAAATGGAGTGACTTGGATTTATTCCTTAGAGAAGAGCGGGTAGTCTACCCCAATATAGTAGATATACTCACCCAGACTAAAGCTATTCTCGAAGCTTAGTAATGGAAGCATCTGGGGAAATACCTTTTTGCTTAGGAGTTGGTAACTCCATAATGTTTCTAAACCGTTCCACATCTCTCCCTGCGGATAAGTCAGGCGTTCTCTTAGTGTCTAAGAAAAACGTAAGCGCCATTAAATCACGCATTTTGGCAGACATCTATTATGTTTTGTTATAGAAAATAGGAACTATAACAAGTTGCAGCTAATACCCTGCAAATCCTATTTAATCTGCAGAAGTAACGTATGAATTTATAAATTCATACAAAGGGGCAAATTGACCACTCAATCTAATGAACGGATATATTCTTTTGGTGTCATTCCCGTAAACTCTCGAAAGACCTTATAAAAAGTAGATTTATTTTTGAATCCACAGATTTGGGAAACACCAAAGGTTGTTAAATTAGAATAAGAAGGACTTACAATCCGAGACTTGGCTTCGTTAATACGGTAGGCATTGATAAAATAAAGAATATTCTTATTTGTCTGATGATTAACCACTTGTGAAAGATATCGAGTATTCGTTTTCAAATGGTCAGCTATATCCTTTAATTTCAAATCTGGGTTGAGATAGGGTTTTTCTTTCTCGAAATAGGAAGTCAAACGTATAAACAGTTTAAGCTCTTGCACATTTGTAAGGCTACTCGTTTTATATTTAGAATCAACTTGTAGCAGTGAAATCCCTGTATCATCTTGGATGTGATTTCCATCTATTTCAAAAGCAATAAAATTAGTCAGTACTTTTTCTTCGTCGAAAATCGGGTGGATGACTAGGTTGCACTCATAAGCCTCTCCATTTTTTCTATAATTCGTTATTTTTTCCTTGATTGATTCTTGTTTTTCTAATCCCTCCCTTATTCGTTTGACAGCATCTTTTTCACTGCCCATACCTTGAAGCAAAGAGGGTTTTCTTCCTATTACATCTAATAGTGAATAACCTGTTATAATAGTGAACTCTTCATTCACCCACTGGATACGACGATTCGCATCAGTTAATATAACGGCAATGTTCACCACTTCAGGTGGTGTAGCCGCAGATTTAGACATTTTTTGTTTGTTTAGTTAACACCCTAGGGGTAAAATTACATTGCTAATAAAACAATTTAACTCGACTTCAACGAAGTTCCTAGCATAAAGCTTTTTAAGTTGTCTATTTTTTTGCAAAAAGAAACTCTGTTAATCAAACGGCTTTACATTAGGCACAAAACCTTAAACAAACGGACAAATCTTAATTATTGGTTTTCTTTACTTTAGACAATTCCTCCTTCAGTTTCTTCAGTTCCATTTGTACTTGTTCCACTTCTAGCTCGAGTGCTTTTTTACGCTCGTTTTCTGCCTCGATTTCTTCGGCAGTCGATTCTTTTACTTTATTAATCTCTTCCTTTGCCAACCTTCTAACCTCATAAATTTGGTCAGAACTTTCTTTTTGAACGTTCGCAATTTCCTCGTTTGCGGTCTTCCTTGCTGCTTCTATTTCCTTATTTAAGGCTTCCTTTTTAGCAGTATTTTCTTTTTGAATCGCAATGATTTCTTCTGATGAGCGCTGTCTCTCTAGACCGATTTCTTCGGCCGTTTTGGCTTTGGCTTCCGCCAATTCTTCGGCTAGTCTTGTTTTTTCTGCATTGGAATTTTCTTCTGCCTTCTTGATCTCTTCTAAAGATTTTTTCTTGGCCGCTGCCACTGCTTTAGCCGATTCTTCCTGCGTTTTTTTAATGACTTCCGCCGCTTTTTCTTTCGCAGACAGCGCAGAAAGAGCCGCTTCTTCTTTTTCTTTCGCCGCTTTTTCTCTAGCGGTCTTTATTTCATTAGCTAGTGCCTCTTTTGATTTGGCAATTTCCAATGCGGCCTTTTCTCTAGCGGTAGCCACTTGATTCGCTAGGTTTTCTTTTTCTTTTGCCGCCGCTTCTTTAGCCATCCTAACCTGTTCTGCCTCTTCTTGTTTTGTTTTAGAAATCTGTTCAGCGGCTGCTTTTTTCGCTTCTGCTACACTTACTGCAATTTCTTGTTTTTTCAAGGCCTCTTTTTCCTTAGCGGCAGCGATTTCATTAGCAGCTGCTTCTTTGGCAGCACGGACTTCGGCTGCGGCTTTTTCTTTAGCTTCTACTACTTCCGAAGCCGTCATATTCTTAACTTCTTTTTCCTTTGCCTTCGCCTCTGCTATCTGAGCGGCAACTTCCTTTTTAATATCAACCATCCGCCCAGATGCCGTTTCTTGGGCTGTTGCTATGTCCGTCGCATATTGCGTTTTTGCTTGTTCCGCATTTTCCTTAGCCGTTTTCACCTTATCAGCAGCTTCTTCTTTTGCTTTTGCAATTTCTTCCCCAGCCTTTGATTTTGCAGCCTGTACTTCTTCCGCTGAGGCTTGTTTCAATTCGGCTTCTCTTTTCTTGGCTGCTTCAATCGAAGCCACTAGCTCTTCCTGAATGCGCTTCATTTCAGCAGCGGCTTTTTCTTTAGCCGTTTTCACCTCTGCTGCTATTTTTTGACGTTGCTCTTCGGATGATTTTTTAGCGGAAGCGACTTTCTCGGCCTCTTCTTTTTGTATCCCTTGAACGGTTAAAGCGGCTTTTTCTTTGGTAGCCGCTACTTCCATCGCAGAAGCTTCCTTCGTTTCAGCTATTTCTTGACTCGCTTTTTCTTTTTCATCCACAACTGCTTTTTGAGTATTCCCTATCTCCTCTGCCGCCCGTTTTTTTGCATCCACAACACTTAAAGCGGTCGCTTCTTTTTCCTTAGCGGCATTTTCTTTCATTTCAGCTATTTCAGAAGCATTTTGTTGCTGAATCAGTGCTTTTCCTTCCGCTCCTTTTCTCCGCTCTTCGGCTACATCAAAAGCAATTTTTTCCTTTTCGAGTACGGCATTTTCTTTGATTTGGGCAATCCGTTCTGCTGCGTCTTCTTTTGCCGCTAATATTTGCTCTGCTGCTGTCTTTTTAGAATTAACGACATCTGTAGTCGTTCGCTCTCTTTCTTCCTTAGCTTTCGCTCTAGCATCAGCTACAATCTGTGCTGTTTCTTCTCGTATTTTTGTTAATTCCGCTTGCGAACTTTCCCTAGCCACCGCTACTTCATCCGCATATTCCAATTTGGCTTCTTCTAGGCTCTCTTTTACTTTCTTTAGTTCATTTGCTGCATTTTCTCTAGCTTTGGTAACTTCTTCTGCCGCTGCCAATTTAGCTGCCTGCACTTGTTCCCCCGCTTTTTGTTTGGCTTCTTGTATGGATAGACTAATCTTTTCTTGTTCCGTAGTTGCCTTTTCTCTCATCCCTTGGATGGACTCCGCTGTCTCTTCCTGTGCCTTTTTTATTTCTTCATCTGCTTTTTCTCTAGCTGCCTGTACTTCTTTCGCCAATTCGGTTTTCTTGTTAGCTGCATTCTCCCTAGCCAATATAACCTCATCCTGAAGTTGTTTCTTTATTTGGGCAGCTTTTTCCCTTTCTGATTGGATTTCAACTCGAAGCTCCTCTTTCGTTTTTGCTAAATCCTTTTTCAACTCTGCCAATTCTTCGTCGTTCAAATCCTTAATGTCCACGATTCTACGCACCTTACCGCCCCCAGAAGTAGAACTAATCGGTCTAGCCTCTTTTCCTTTTGTTGAAGAGATAGAATTACCCGTGAGTGTTACGTTTTTCACTTTGCTTCTATCCAATTGTTGGCCGAAACACTTGGCAGTGGATTTTATCGCTTCCTGACGATTGGGAGTGATCGTGAATTTTCGCATCTTGTTACTGACATTGTTTTTTATATAGACCACATTGATAGGGGTAGATGCTAACCAATCTATCGCTGCAAAATCCAATTGTAATATATTCTCATAAGTAGGTACTCCACCTCGCTTATTTATTTCTCCAGCTCCAGTAAAACGATAAACCATTCGATTCTTATTTCCATCCATGAAGATGATTTCATCGTTCTGATTTAGAATTACCCCCCCCTTGGAATATATGATAGCGATAATACCCGAGCCACTGGTCTCAAATTTAAAATCATAGGAATAGTTCGCTCGAACAACCATCTGTTGTCGTTTGGATTTTAGACTCTGCGAAGCTCCTATAATTTTGTCCTCTTCTATCGCTCCATTGCATTGGGCCAATAGCACTTCCGAGCAGCATGACAAGGTGATAACTAAAATTAAACTAAGAAAAGACGAAGGAATTAAATACTTCATGGGTTTCGTGTATTTGGTAGGAAAAGAAATACTGAACTTCTAATATAGCGATTTTAAAGCAATTCTAAAGTTCCCCATCTAGGCAAAACGCCTAAATCAGTGAATCAGAACGCAATTATAGTATCTGATAATACTTCTCCATTGATTTCTATACTGAATAATTTATCATATTCCATCTCTTCGAGTTGAGCGTATTTCTTTTTGCCAAGGATTTGATTGACTAGTGATGGAATTGTATTGGAATGACCAACAATAAGTGCCGTTTTCTTTTTTTCTAATAGAATTTTTTCTACAAAAGCTGTATCGTGAGGGGTGTAATTTTGTACGTTCAAACCCAATTTTTCCGCTAAAGGCGAGACCGTTTCTTGTGTACGTTTGTAGGGCGTTGAATAGATATTTTGAATTGCTTTATCGGCCAATAAATCCCGTAATTGATGAGCTCTTTTTTGTCCTAGCTCGTTCAGTGGAGGGTCATTCGTTCCATCATTAGCTTTCTCTGCATGTCTTATTAAATAAAGCGTATAACCTTCTACATCAACAATCTGATTTTCGCTCGTCTTTCCACCACAAGCCGCCATTAAAACTATCAAAAATCCAGTGAAGATACGATACATATTGAGTAGTTTGAGTAGTTTGAGTAGTTTGAGTAGTTTGAGTAGTTTGAGTAGT
>JAHDBO010000317.1 GCA_020630355.1 Saprospiraceae bacterium | reverse complement strand
GTGGGCTAGATGCTTTTGATTTTGCACAAATACATTAGACATTATTCTATTTTCGATTTCGGTAAAAACAGTAGGCTATAAAAGAATGATTTTCAATCTAATAGACATTATTCTATTTTCGTTTTTAGTAGAATCAAAAAGCTCTAAAGTTCTAAAATTCAATCTAAAATCTAAAGACTAATGTCTAAAATCTATTAAGTATTACACGCCTTAATATCTGCTATCTATTTTCTGTTGCATTTATGCAACTTGCATTACTTAATACAAAACCGTATCATTGCGACATTGGCAATCGCTTCTAAATTTCTTGCCATGATTCGTTATTACGCCAAGGTGGATGGAAAGATAAAACCGCTCGACGAACGTGTCGAGGGCTGCTGGGTCAATATATCTCCACCCTTCAGTCAAGAGGAGTTGGAGGAGTTGGCGCAAGAATTATTGATTCCGCTCGATTTCTTAACGGATTCACTGGATATTGATGAGCGTTCCCGTTATGAACGAGAAGAAGAACACCGTTTGATTGTTGTGAACACGCCCATGCTCAATGTGGTGGAAACGGAGAACGAAGCCATCTATTTCACCGTGCCCATTGGTATTATTTTGACGCCAGAGCACGTCGTGACGATTACCTCCTTCGAGAATCCTGTGCTACAACAGTTTCTAGATGAAAAGGTCAAGCATTTCAATCCAAGCAACGATTCCTTGTTTGTGCTTCAAATATTGGAGCAGACGGTATTCCGTTTCCTTTTATATCTGAAAAAACTCAATAATGAACGCAATCAAATAGAGAAAGAACTGTATGACAATGCAGGAAACCACGCTTTGCGGCAATTGCTTCGAGTAGAAAAAAGTCTAGTCTATTTTGTGAATGCGCTCAGCTCGAATGAGCTGCTCAAAATGAAGATGAAACGTACCGATTTCCTAGGGATTCGGCACGATGAAGACCAAACAGATTTGTTTGAAGATATTATCATCGACAACTCACAGGCATTGGAAATGGCGAATACTTATACCAATATCCTTTCTGGAACGATGGATGCTGTTGCCTCTATTATCTCCAATAACCTGAATATTGTAATCCAGCGTCTGACGCTTGTGACCATCATTTTGATGGTACCTACCCTAGTAGCCTCCTTTTATGGTATGAATGTAGATTTGCCTTGGAAAGATGACCCTAATGCTTTCTATTTCATACTAGTAACCTCTATTATCGTAAGCTTGGCTTTAGCTTGGTTTTTCCGTAGAAAACGGCTTATCTAAGCTTTTTTGTGACACTTGCCAAAGTTTCGTTTTTTATGGATTATTTTTCCACATCGACTTATCCACAATGTGGAAAAGTTTAGGCTTGTTTTTAAGTGTTTGAAAGACAGTCGATTGTATATTTTTTCCACATTTTGTGGATAACTTCAAGTTTTTTTATTCGCTTTTCCTCTTAATTTAGTGCTCAGCAATTGTCTATACGGCACGTCAAAAGAATTGGCTTTGCGATACACTAAACGCGCTCCTTAAAGAGTTATTATGAGGTAAACACGGCGATCTAAGTCTAATCTACTTCTTCCCAATTCTTTTATCCCATTTAGGAACTTTGTTGAAAACAAAGTATAAGGCATTGCGCCATATCAAAAGAACAGCTAAAACTTGTTTAAAGTGACTAAGTAGTCATTTTAAGCTTACTTTTTTTATGTCAATGAGAGACCTTAGTTTTGAAATTTTTTGTTTAAAATTTGTAATTTATTTCAACAATGAACATGCAGCCCTCGATTGAGCCGTTGTTGCAAGACAACCCCAACAGATTCGTCCTTTTCCCGATTGAATATCCCAAAATATGGGAAATGCGAAAGAAAGCATTGGCTTGCTTTTGGACCGCCGATGAGATAGATTTGGAACAAGATATTCATGATTGGGAAAATAAACTGAACGATAACGAACGTCACTTCATAAAACACGTCCTAGCCTTTTTTGCGGCGAGTGATGGTATCGTGAATGAAAACTTGTGTATCAACATGTACGAAGAGGTGCAAGTGCCTGAAGCTCGTTCTTTTTATTCTGCTCAAATACAAATCGAAGATATTCACTCGGAGACTTACAGTCTTTTGATTGATACCTATATCAAAGACCCAGCTGAAAAACAGGGCTTATTGAACGCTATCGAGACATTGGACTGTGTCAAAAAGAAAGCAAACTGGGCGATGAAGTGGATTGATGAGGCGCCAAGTTTTGCACACCGCTTAATTGCATTCGCTGCGGTGGAAGGTATTTTCTTTTCTGGCTCTTTCTGTGCGATTTTCTGGTTGAAAAAACGAGGATTAATGCCTGGTCTATCTTTTTCCAATGAGTTGATTTCTCGTGATGAGGGAATGCACTGCGACTTTGCTTGCTTGTTGTATTCTATGTTGAAAAATCCATTGGATAAAGCACTGGTAGAAAGCATCATCGTGGAGGCAGTCGCTTTCGAGAAGGAATTTGTGCAAGATGCCTTACCCGTATCCTTAATCGGTATGAACGGCGATATGATGTGTCAATACATCGAGTTTGTAGCGGATAGATTACTGGTTTCCCTAGGAAACGATAAGTACTTCGGTGCGACCAATCCATTCCCTTGGAT
>JAHDBO010000014.1 GCA_020630355.1 Saprospiraceae bacterium | reverse complement strand
TAGTATATAGATATTAGAATTTATCTTTTTGTAGTATACTAAATTACTAAAAACGAAAATAGAATAACGTCTAGATTGTTTATTGAAAATGGAGTACAATACTCCTTGTATCGGTGCAAAGATAGTTCAAACTTGAGGGTGACCAAGTTTTTTTACGAAAGTAATCCGATAAAGTAGATGAAAGAGCAAAGAGAACAGTGTAAAGTGATTTAGTAAACTGGTTTGACTTTAAAGTCAGCTTGTTTGAGCAATCTTATCAAGCCTTTCTTTCCTGAGAAATGGGCAGCACCAATGGCAAAACAGGCGGATTGTTCCTTGGCAATACCTGCAATACGCTCTGCCATCAATAAATTGCGGTCGTATAACAATATTTTGCGCATCGTTCCTAGGCTTTTTTTAGCGCTTTTGTACAATTGTCTGATGTTGGCCGCTTCGTAGTCTCGAGCGGCTTTCAATATCTGTTTTCGGAAATTCTTGAAGTTTTTAGCACTGCTTTTAAGCGCCTTGACTTGATATTCCAATGGGATTTTGTGCATGATGGCGATTTGCTCTTCGTAAGTTTCTACGCCAAGCATGATTTTTTGATTGGCTTTCGCAAAATGCCAGAGGCTCATATCCAATGCTTGTTGGCGATTATTGGACAGAATGCTTTCGGTCAGAATATTGGAGGCTAAAAAGGGCTTTGAATCATTGAAAGTGTCAATGGGCATCCCTGTATTTTTCTCAAAAACTTTTTTGATACGAGCAAAATCTTTTGCTTTGAACAATCCTTCCAGAGTTGCTCCATCAGATAAATTCAGAGCATCTCCCATTACATGTTGATTGGCATCATCCAGATTAAACTCTGCTGCAAAGGCATCGCTTTTTTGGATGAGTTCAAACATCTTTTCTTGAAAACCAAAGGCTCTATCGTCCTTGACGTGCATTGTCCCTAACAAATAGGACACCTTATTCGTCTGAGTGTCCTCAATACTCCAGATTACGCTGTTCTTGTTCATATTCACCTATTCAAAAAACCGCCAACGCCCCGAAGGCCGTTAGCGGTTATTGCTGTTTTTATCTTTAGTACCAATACGCTTCCTATTAATAGCGGTACGGCAACAGTTTAGAATCCTTTACCGTAGAAAGCGTCATCAGTGTTTTCAAACGCTCGATTTCTTCGATTTGAGACAATGTCTTAAATAATAATTGCTCATAAGTTGGGATATCTTTGCAGACTATTTTCACTAGGAAATCCGCTTCGCCAGTGATGATATAGCACTCAACGATTTCTTCGATAGATTCTACTTTCTCCAAGAAATTATTCAGTGCATTTTCTTTCTGCCAAGCAAGCGAAACCAATACAAAAGTCTTGACATTCAAGCCGATTGACTGTGGATTGACCTGTGCATGATAGCTTTCGATGATACCGGAATTTTCCAGTTTTTTCACACGCTCCAAGGTTGGTGCTGGTGACAATCCTATCTGCTTGGACAAATCCAAGTTTGTTATTTTACTGTTTTTTTGAAGAATCTTTAAAATCTTCAAATCTATCTTATCCAACTTACTGTCTTGTGGAGCAAAATTCTTATCCATAATCTCAATTACAAATTGTAAAAGCCTTCTATTGCGTAATTTCGCCGCAATTTATCTACAAATAAAATAAAAATCAAGCCATCAGCAAAATTGCCAATGTAAATTTCATATTAATTCACAATGAATCTTGCTGATGGAATTAAATTTTGTTTCAGTTCATCTATTCCTATGGGAAGATACCTAATGCTAGGTAATCCGCACTAATCTTCTTCAATGCTGCTACGAATGCCGCAGTACGCATATCTTCGATTTTCTTATTGCGCTTCCATGTATCACGGATTTCACGATAAGCAGTAATCATCGTTTCTTCCAAGCCAGAATTCACCAAGTCAACTTCGTCCGCTCCTCTAGTCAAAACACTTCGCTCTTTCTGACCAATCGTTTTACCTGTCAATCGCTCTACGGTAGATACTAGGTTTTCGTACGTATTGGAGTTAAATCTCTTCTCCATACGACCAAAGCGCATGTGAGATAAGTTTTTCAACCACTCAAAGTAAGAAACCGTTACACCACCTGCATTGATATACATATCAGGAATAACCAAAATCCCTTTCTTTAGCAGGATGGCTTCAGCATCTGCAGAAACAGGGCCGTTGGCTGCCTCTGCGATGATTTTAGCCTTGATACGAGGGGCATTTTCAGTCGTAATCACATTTTCCAATGCTGCTGGCACTAGAATGTCACATTCCAATTCTAGGGCAGCTTCGCGAGTCTCCAAGTTGGTAGCCCCTGGGAAATCAAGGATAGAGCCTGTGTCTTTACGGTGCTTCATCAAGGCATCGATATCTATACCATCCGCCTTGTGAATAGAACCTTCGTATTCTGCGATACCAATAATTTTGACACCACCTTCGTGTTGTGAAATTCTAGCGGTGTGGTACCCCACATTTCCTAACCCCTGCACGACCATCGTTTTTCCTTCGATGCCAGCTTCCAACCCTAGCGCCTTCATGTCGTCTTTGTAGCTTACACACTCTCTCAAACCGTAGAAGACCCCACGACCTGTCGCCTCGGTTCTACCACGGATACCATTTTGGCTGACTGGCTTACCAGTGACACAACCAACCGCATCGATTTGACCGTGGTTGAAGGTCAAATAAGTATCCAAAATCCAAGCCATCTCCCTAGCACCTGTTCCATAATCTGGTGCTGGAACGTCAATACCAGGACCGATAAAGTTCTTACGAATCAGTTCTGTTGTATAACGTCGAGTGATTTTTTGCAATTGAGGGACGGTGTAGCTTTTAGGATTGATGGCAACCCCACCCTTTGCACCACCAAATGGTACATCCACGAGGGCACATTTATACGTCATCAGTGCTGCTAATGCCATTACCTCATCTTGATTGACAGCATCGCTGTATCGAATCCCTCCTTTAGTGGGTAGTCTGTGATGGCTGTGTTGCACACGATAGGCCTCAATAACTTGGTACTCCCTTCCAATTTTTACAGGGAAGCGCATTTGATACACGGCATTACATGCCTTGATTTGCATCAACAAGCCAGCAGGCAATCCTGTGTGCACTGCTGCTTTGTCGAAGTTCTTTTCGACACTCTTAAAAAAGCTGAAATGCTTGTTACTCATTGTCTTGTAATTCTTTTTCTAATTTGGCAATTCTTCTTTCCAAATAAACGAGCAGGGCAACAATTCCAATAAATGTACATACCAGTACGGCCACGACGACATAAATCTTACCCGTACTTCGTAAAAAATCGTTGTTTTCTGCCTGTCCAAAAGCTAAAGAAGCAATTACAGTTAGTAAAGTGGTTAGGAATAATCTCAAAGATTTCAATTTCATATCAAATTGGATTTCTTTAATCCAAAAGCAAATTTAAATTAATATTTTATACTTTTCGTAAAATTTTTATTTTAAATCAGTGCAATTTCCTGACAAATATTCTAAATAAAACATTATTCGTCATTCCACCAAAAACAAAAAGAAATAAAAACACGAAGCTAGTAAAAAAGGAAATTCAAGCGTAACAATTCTAGCTTTTTTAAGCACAAAAGCGCCTATTCCCTCTTTAAGGTGAACCCAAAAGTAGAACCGACATTGACGGTGCTGCGGACATTGACCGTTTGCTTATGGGATTCGATAATATGTTTGACGATGGCCAGTCCCAATCCAGTCCCACCTTGGTCTCTGGAGCGACTCTTATCTACTCGATAAAACCGCTCAAAAACCCTAGGAACAGCATCCTCTGGAATACCCAATCCATTATCAGCTACTTCGACTAATATAAAGGTGTCCATATCATAGAAACCAACTTGCGTCAGTCCTCCACGCTTACCATATTTGATGGAATTGGAAATAAGGTTGACTAGTACAATCCTGATATTTTCACGGTCCGCTAGCACTCTATACGGTTTGCTTGCTCCTTCTTTAAATTGCAGTGCAATGCCTCGCTTTTGCGCTTTAAACTCCATCTCGTCCAACACCTCCGTTGTTAGTACCTTCAAATCAAACACTTGAAAATCCATCTGTAATTTCCCCGATTCCATTCGAGCGATAGATTCCAAATCTTGGACGATACTATGTAATCTATCGACGTTTTTAGATGCTTTTTCCAAATAAGGGATATTGATTTCCTCGTCATCAATACCTCCTTCGAGCAGTGTCTCCAAGTATCCTTGGATATTAAAAATCGGGGTCTTCAATTCATGGGAGATATTTCCCAAGAAATCTCTGCGGTACGCTTCTAGGCTTTTCAATCGTTCAATCTCATCACTTCTGTCATTGGCCCATTCGGCTACTTCTCGCTCTACTTCATCAATAATATCCGTCCGTAAATCTACATTGGTATTTTTATCATCGGACTTCATCTTGGAGCGATGAATCGACTTATAAATCAATTTTATCTTTCGATAAATGTAGGTTTCCAAAACCCTTTTGACGGATTGGAAAGAAACCAAAAAGACGAGAAGGGAGACCATAGGTATCCAGAAAAAACTAATTTGCAAGAAGTGGAAAACGTAGAGGATGGAAAGCACCAATGCCACCGCACCAGCGATAAACAAAGAGGCGTAAACTGCCAATTGGTAAGGGGTTGGATTTTTCATACACCTTAAAACTCGAACTTATATCCGATTCCTTTAACCGTTTTAATATAATTATCTCCTATCTTCTCTCTGACTTTTCGGATGTGTACGTCTATCGTCCTGTTCCCTACAATCACATCTGTACCCCAGACTTTGGTGTATATCTTTTCTCGATTGAAAACCTTCCCAGGTTTGGAAGCTAGCAGGGACAACAATTCAAACTCCTTTCTGGCCAACACAATCTCGACCCCTTCTTTAATCACAAGGTAGCGTTCTCGGTCTATTTCTAAGTCTCCAAACTTTTGTATTGTCGTTTTGCCTTCTTCGTTGCCTCCTTTTCTTCTTAGCAATGCCTTGACCCTACTAAGAAAAACCCTCGGTTTGATAGGCTTGGTAATATAATCATCAGCTCCAGCGTCAAAGCCTACGATTTGAGAGAACTCCTCATTTCTAGCCGTCAAAAAGGCAATGACGGTCTCAGCAAATCGTTCGTCTTCTCTCAGGCGGCTACATACCTCTATGCCATCTAGTTCGGGCATCATGATATCTAAAATGATTAAATCAGGATCCACTCGTTTGGCTTGGTCAATCGCTTCTTGCCCATTGGATGCGGAGTAGACTTGATAGCCGTCTTTTTTGAGGTTGTAGCTGAGGAACTCTAGAATATCTTCCTCATCATCAACCACTAAAATTTTATAAGACTTATCAGCCATTGTAGAATGGAAATTGTTGAGCCACAAATATAAGCACTAGTACAGACTAAGTCGTATTAATTTTTGGTTAAGCCAATATCAATTTTTGAGTACTCCCCCCATTAAGGCACGCTTGAGTTGGAGCGTCATCTCTTCGATGCTCAATATGTCTTTTTTACCATAGCGTACGTGCAGCCAGCGCAAGGTGGACAATAATGAAAAGAGCGCCACATCAGGGTGAATATCCTTGAATTCATCTTCTTCAATCCCCATTTTGATGATCCTCAAAAATCGGTCTTCATAATCCTGCCGAATTTGCACAAACTCCGTCAAGGTTGGTTCTTTCAACTGCCTCCAGTCGTGCGTCAATAGAGAAATAGCATCTCGCTTAATGAAAGAAATACGCACATGCAAGCCAATCAAGGCCTCTACTTTAGCCTGATGTTTGGCATCCATCCGTTCCACTTCTCCCATGCCCGTAATAAACTCATCCGCAATGTCCATCAGCAACTCCGCTAAGATTTCTTGCTTCGATTTGATGTGATTGTACAAGCTAGGCGCTTCCACTCCCACTGCTTTCGCAATATCCCGCATAGAAGTGGCACTGTAGCCATTTCGTCGAAATAGCTGGGCAGCAGTGTTTAATATAGTCTCTTTACGATTGATAGGAATTGTTTATTTGCTTTCGCAAAAATATCAAACTATTTCCTCTTTTTTGGCGGAAGCCACAGTTACTTTTCCAAGAATCATGTCTGCTGCTTTTTCAGCAATCATATAAACAGGCGCATTGGTGTTTCCAGAGACAATCGTTGGCATGATGGACGCATCCACCACCCTCAAGCCTTCTATACCATACACCCTCAACTCCTTATCGACTACCGCCATTTCATCGTTCCCCATTTTGCAAGTACCGACGGGGTGATAAATTGTTTCTAGAGATTTTTTGATATGTTGGATAATGCCCTCATCAGAAGTGTCTGGTGGAGAAAGCCGTTCCTTCGCATGGCGTTTCATCGCTGGATGCTTCAGAAACTCCAATGCCTTTTTCCCCGATTTCAACAAGACCATCAAATCTTCTTCCTCCGATAAGAAATTGGGCTGAATAATCGGGGCCGCTTTAGGGTCTTTGCTCCTTAGAGTGACGTAGCCCCTACTTTTTGGACGCAGTAGACCAGGCAGTATTGTATAGCCATCATAATCAGGATAAGTACTCAAATCGTACATATCATAATCATAACCTTTCCCTATGTGCATGGGTGCAAAATGAAATTCTGTATCGACTCTTCCCGTTGGGTCATTGACAGAGAAGAAAGCAAAAGCCTCTAGCGGGCTTGCCGTAAGCGCACCTTTACCTTGGAAGAAATACTGTCCTAGCGCGCCTATCTTTGGGAACGTTTTATTGAAATGATTGAGCCCATCCTGTTCTTTGGAAGCATAGCTTATCGCATAGAATAAATGGTCTTGCAGGTTCTTGCCCACCCCTTCCAGCTCATGTTTACATTCGATGCCACTGCGGCTTAATTCTGCTTTAGAACCCACGCCTGAGCACATCAATATCTGTGGTGAGTTAAATGCACCTGCCGAGAGAATCACTTCTTTTTGGCAAGAGATGGTTTGTGGGCTTTTATTGCCACTTCTGAATGTCACTCCCGTCGCTTTTCCATTTTTGATTTCAATGCGCTCTACCTGCGCCTTTGTCCGCACCGTCAAGTTAGGGCGGCTCATCACAGGCTTCAAAAATGCGACTGCGCCACTATGCCGCTTCCCTTTTTTGGTCGTAAACTGAAATCGACCGACGCCTTCTTGCCGAGCACCATTATAATCTTGATTATCTGGCAAACCCAAATCTAAGCCTGCTTCAATAAAAGCATCCCCAAATTTAGTAGTATAAGCCGTTGAATGTGTTACGTTCAGCTCTCCTCCCGTTCCGTGATAGCCTGCATCCATTTTACCAGCCTGCTCATTATGCTCCGATTTTTTGAAATAAGGCAGCACCTCACCATAAGACCAGCCTTCATTGCCCATATTGGACCAATCATTATAATCTTCTTTATTCCCCCTTACGTAAGCCATCGCATTAGTCGAACTGCAACCTCCCAGTGTTTTGCCCCTAGGCAAATAAATGCGTCGATTATCTACGTGTTCTTGTGGCTCGGACCAATATTGCCAATCCAAATCCCCCCTGAACAGTTCACAATAAGCACCTGGGATATGAATGTAAGGATGGCTATCTTTCCCTCCTGCTTCTAGCAGCAGGACACTGTTGGAAGGGTCAGCAGACAAGCGATTGGCTAGCACACAGCCAGCAGAACCTGCCCCGATAATGATATAGTCGTAAGCACTCATACAGAATTGAAATTTTGATTGGTCAATAGCCCCTTGTGTTTGATAAATATAAGCTTATTTATCACTTTTTTGAAATAAAAATTCTCTATGGTGTTAATTCATAATATTTCTTTAATTTGTTCTTATATCATTTCAATCAATCATTTTACCTGATATGAAAAATTCCATCGTTATACTTTTACTTTCCTTTCCTTTCTGTTTATGGAGCCAAGCTCAAAAGCCACAAAAAAACTACGAGCAAACGGTTGCAGCATTTGATAAGAAAGAAGGTTTTTTCGACTTTTACTGGGATGATGATACAGGGAAAATCTGGTTGGAAATAGACAAGCTTGACCAAGAATTTCTTTATGTAAACTCGCTATCGGCAGGAGTTGGCTCTAATGATATTGGCTTGGACAGAGGACAGCTTGGAGACAATCGAATCGTCCGATTTGAAAAAGTAGGCCCTAAGATTTTGATGGTTCAAGGGAACTTGGGCTATCGTGCCGAAAGTGACAATCCAGAAGAAACCGCCTCCGTAGCACAAGCCTTTGCTCGTTCTGTTTTGTGGGGTTTTAAAATTGAAAAAAGCAACAATGGCAATTACTTGGTAGATTTTACGCCTTTCTTGATGCATGATGCTCATGGAGTTAGCAAACGGCTTAAACAGCGCAGTCAAGGTAATTTCAAACTAGACAAAAGCCGTTCCGCTGTCTACCTCCCTAGGACCAAAAGTTTCCCACAAAATACAGAGTTTGAAGCGACGCTTACTTTCACGGGTGATGCCACGGGAGCTTGGTTGCGCTCCGTCGCCCCGACTTCTTCTGCCATCACGGTGAGGCAGCACCATTCTTTTGTCCAACTTCCAGACGATGGATATAAAAAGAGAACATTCGACCCTAGGTCTGGCTTTTTTGGTATTTCTTATCAGGATTATGCCACGCCTATCGATGCTCCATTAGTCAAAAAATTCATTAATAGACATCGTTTGGAAAAGAAAAACCCAAGTGCGGCAATAAGTGAGGCCGTAGAGCCCATCATTTACTACGTGGACAGAGGTGCACCCGAACCGATAAAATCCGCCTTGATAGAAGGGGCTTCTTGGTGGAATCAAGCTTTCGAAGCAGCAGGGTACAAGGATGCTTTTCAAGTCAAGGAGTTTCCAGCAGATGCCGACCCAATGGATGTCCGCTATAATTTAATCCAGTGGGTACACCGGTCTACTAGAGGGTGGAGCTATGGCGCATCCGTGGAAGATCCTAGAACGGGAGAAATCATCAAAGGGCACGTTTCCTTGGGTTCGCTCAGGGTTCGACAAGATTATTTGATTGCTCAAGGTTTGCTTTCTCCATTCGAGGAAGGTAAGGATGCCGACCCTAGGATGCTCGAAATGGCACTCGCCAGATTGCGCCAACTCTCAGCACACGAAGTGGGACATACGATAGGATTGGCGCATAATTTTGCTGCTTCTACCGATGGGCGGACATCCGTCATGGATTATCCACATCCTTTGGTCAGTATTGACAAAAACGGACAACTCAATTTTGATAATGCTTATGATGACAAAATCGGAGCCTGGGACAAACGCGCCATTATTTATGGTTATCAAGATTTCCCGGAAGGGACAAATGAAGCCGAAGCACTGCAGAAAATCCTAGCAGAAAATAGTCGCCTAGGTTTGCAATTCATATCTGATGCAGATGCCCGTCCGCAAGGTGGTGCGCATCCAGCAGCACACCTTTGGGACAATGGCAGTAATCCAACAGACGAACTCGTTCGATTAATCGCCCTACGAAAACAATCTTTAGCCAATTTTGGGATAAAGAGTATCCCGAAAGGAGAAAATATGGCTTCTCTTGAGAAAGTTTTGGTGCCTGTATACCTCATGCACCGCTATCAGGTGGAGGCGGTTTCTAAGTTAATCGGGGGTGAGCAATACAGCTATGCTGTCAGGGGTGATGGGCAAATCGTACGAAAAATAGTCGACCAAAATACTCAAACAGCAGCCCTAAATGTATTGCTTCAAACCATGAAGCCCGAATTTCTAGAAGTGCCTTCTCATATTTCCAATTTAATACCACCACAACCGCTTGGATATGATAAAGGTAGGGAGTTTTTCAAAGCCAGAACAGGGATGACTTTTGATGCGATGGCAGCAGCAGAAACAGCCGCTAATAATACATTGACCTTTCTTTGTCATCCTCAGAGATTAGCCAGAGTTTATCAGCAACATGCTAATGGCGCAACCAGAACGAGCTTGGAACAATATCTCAATAAAATCCACACCAACATTCAAGCAAAAACTAGACTGTACAAAGGCAATCAGAAAGCAATTGCTCAACAAAACGAACAGTTGTACCTCCATCATTTACTAAAGCTAGCAAATAATCAGCAGGCTCCTAGTTATGTACGAGCAGCAGTTTTATACAAGATCAATGATTGGAAAAACAGATTGGGCAGCTTAGCTAATGATGCGCATGACCTTTATCTAAAAATGGAAATAGAACGCTTCTTTAGAAACCCTGAAGCCTTCAAAGCTGCGCCTGCCAAAGCGATGCCAGATGGTTCTCCCATCGGGTGCGGGCATGACCACTAAGTCGGTACACTAGCCCTTATCATCCTGTCTTTGCCTTGCATGTCTTGGCGAAGGCTGATGTTTTTATAAGACAGCCGCTCCAATAATCGTATGGTTTCTTGGGCAAAAGATTCGTGGATTTCAAAATAGATTTTTCCAACTTTCGTTAAATGATGAAGCCCAAATTCAGCGATGTTTCTATAAAAAACCAAAGGATCGTCATTTTCCACAAACAATGCCAAATCAGGTTCATTATCCAGCACTTGATGGCTCATCATGGATTTATCAGAATGAGGGATATAAGGTGGGTTGCTCACGATAACATCGTATTGCCCTAAAGTTTTTTGGGCTGATTCCAGTAAAATGTCTTTTTGAAAAAACGAAACAGCAACTTGGTGTCGTGTACTGTTTGACTGGGCCACTGCCAAGGCGGCTTCTGATAGGTCAACTCCAGTACATTGCAGGCGAGCATTGCGCTTGGCAAGCGCAATCGGGATACAACCTGTGCCTGTGCCTATATCTAGTACATCAAAATCTCGGTGCGCATATTGGTAATCTTCTAGAATCCAGGCAACCAATTCTTCTGTTTCAGGTCTAGGAATAAGAGTAGAAGTGTTCACATTAAATTTTAGGCCAAAAAAATCAGCCTGCCCAGTGATATACTGGACAGGCTCTTGATTTTTTAGGCGAGCAGTAATATCCATTATCTGCTGAAGCTCCGTGTTTGTTAATATTCGCTGATTGCTATAAGGTTTTTGACCTTGAAATGAATCTTCAATGACAATAGAAGCAATTGATTGGGCTTCTCTTTTTCCGTAAATCGGTTTGATGTTTTCGAATAAAAAAGACCAAGCTTCTTGATGATTCATACCCTAATAGTAAAAGAAGCGATTACTGTGCTTTAGCAATCTTGTTTTGCTTACCCTTATCTTGGTACAATTCCCAAGACTTTTTATTGTAAGCTTCAGCAGCTTGCTCAGGTGTGTCAAACATACCGATATGCATAGATTTCCCCTTAAAAGAAATCACGGCACGGTAACGTTTGTTTTCCTTATACACACCCATATAACCCGTTTTAGAAGTCGTTTTGCGCTGACGGCTAGCCCAAGCACGAGATCTCCAAATTAGATTTTCAAGACGACAATCCAATTTGTTACCGTTCTTTGCCCCAACTAATTTATTTTCAGCAGTCTTACCGTCGGGAAGAAATGTTTCAGCAACTAATTTGTGCAAATAAATAGTTTCTGTTTTATAACCACCTTCTGCTTTCTTCCAAGTTTTTTGGAAAACCGCACATCCACTAGAATGTCTTCTCAGGTTATCCAATAACTTCACTTTGTTGTAATACTCATGACCTTTTAGGTATTCGTACACATTTTCATCTAGAATGACGAAATCATCGGCATTCTTCAATTTAATTTTATATTTCACGCTCTCTCTGATTTGTGGTAATCAATAGGTTTTAAATTTTGAACAGAGTAAGAAAATTGCCCTTGATCATACTCAACAATAAAATTGAATTAAAAACTATATCATACCTAAGTTAAAAATTGTCTGTTTCTGTTGTTTTAGCTTATTGGGTCAACAATTAATATTAAACAATAACGAATATTTAACTCTCAATAGTAAATATACTGTTTATATAGACAAATAACAAAGTCCTTTTGATATTGTTTTCAACAAAAACAATACTCACACAATTAAAAAGAAAAACAAAGAACAATTATTGCCTTTAAAAGGCTGATTAACAATTATTTACAAAAACACAAACTAAAATGAAAAATAAAGTGCAAAAATAAAAATATTTTCCACTTTTGGTTTATTGTAACCATAACAATTAAAAGACAGAAAAGTTTAACACATTTTGCACATTAGTTGTACTCCTTATTATAAGCATGAACCAACATCACAATTCGATTATAGGATTTCATCCCTTCCTTGATTCCTTGGGTTTTCAAATAAGAATCATAAGCAGCGTCTCTCAAATGAGGTAAAATATCAGGATAAAGTTGACCGTTTTCATAAATGCGCCACAAATCTCTTTGAATATCTTCAGGAAGTTTAGCCCTTGCTTTTTTGTAGTCCTCTGGCGACATTCGTCTGTAAGATGACGCTAGATAACGCCAATAGGTCAGCATACCAGCATAACGAATAATTGGTTTTTCTGATTGTTTACAGGCCAAATAGGCTAGAAAATTACACGTTCCCTCATCCGTAAAACCATAGCCGTGCATCATTTCGTGCGCCATCGTAAATGGTTTTTGCAAGGGGTGCAGACCAGCGTCGATATGCCCCTCCGCTACAAAAGGAATATAGATTCCAGCCGTGCTAATTCTCAATAAAATCCCTTTAGGATATAGTTGTCGCCCTCTCACCCTGCCATAAGCAGGAAAACCATATTCTAGAAGCACTTTTTCTACATTTATCCTAGAGTCAAATTCTAAATCGGCGGGTAAATAAGAAGCATCAATAGCCAATGATGTATCAATCGATGGTATCGTTTGCCTCAAGAAAGTTACTTCTTTTGATACCCTAGCAAACTCCCTTTTAAGCTCAGGCAGCTCTAAGGGTACAGGATCAATCCCTAGATGCTCTTCTATTTTGACACGCCCATAATTGTAGCCCCATAAGGTCAAGAACAAAAAAACGAAGCCTCCTACAAAGGCGACCAGGGACAATAAATAACTTCCCAAACGATTTCGTATCGAAGTATATTTTTGTTTTTTGAAAAGGGATTTAATCAACCATATCACTAGAAAAACAAACAGAATATAGACCAAAGGCACAGGTGACCATGCCAAGGTATAATCCCATAAAACGCGGAAGACTTGAAACAAGCCCCTAGTGTAATACTGCTCAACAACCCAAGGAAAAAACCCTAGGATGTAACGTAAAAATATGGATAGGACGCCAAGCCCTACCCATATCCATCGTTTATCTATTTTTGACAAATGTTCGGCTTTGGCTTCAGTTCAAAAGACTAGTTTTTCCCTCCAGGAATGACATAGCTCAATACATCTTTTTCCATGATTTCTTTATCGCTCAAAATGATCAATCTTTCTACGACGTTGCGCAACTCCCGAATATTACCTGTCCAATTCACGTTTTTTAAAGCGTCAAGGGCTTCCTTGGTCACTTTTTTCCGAGGCATACCATAATCATCGCAGACGATTTTGACAAAGTGTTCCACTAGAAGCGGAATATCCCCCCTTCTCTCATTCAAAGGCGGTACGTGCATGATGATTACCGCCAATCTGTGATATAAATCTTCTCTGAAATTGCCCTCTGCGATTTCTTTGCGGAGGTCTTTATTCGTTGCCGCTAGCACCCTTACATCTACCTTCAATTCCTTATCTCCTCCTACCCTAGTGATTCGGCTTTCTTGTAAAGCACGTAATACCTTGGCTTGCGCCGAAAGGCTCATATCGCCAATCTCATCTAGGAAAAGCGTACCGCCGTTGGCAGATTCAAACTTCCCGATGCGCTGCTTGTGCGCAGAGGTAAATGCTCCTTTTTCGTGACCGAACAGTTCGGATTCTATCAGCTCGGAAGGGATGGCCGCACAATTGACCTCAATAAGCGGCTTTTTAGAACGATTGCTTTTTTCATGTACCCAACGGGCGACCAATTCTTTACCCGTACCATTCGAGCCTGTAATCAGGACCCTCGCCTCTGTTGGGGCTACTCGGTCGATAGTTTCCTTTATTTTGGTAATCGGCTCTGACTCCCCGATAATTTCCTGCGTTTTGAATTTATTGACTTTACGCTTCAGAACTTTCGTCTCCGTTATCAGCGAAGATTTATCCATAGCGTTCCGAACGGTAATCAATAAGCGGTTCAAATCTGGTGGCTTTGAAATGAAATCAAAAGCACCTTTTTTTACTGCTTCTACTGCCGTGTCGATATTTGCGTGACCAGAAATCATAATAACTGGGAGGTCTGGCTTTAGGATTTGAATCCTTTCCAATGCTTCCATACCATCCATCTTGGGCATTTTGATGTCCATAATCATGACATCGTATTTCTCCCGCTTTAATTTCACGACGGCTTCCATACCATCTCTCGCTTCGTCTACCTGATATTTTTCAAATTCAAGGATGTCTCTTAGCGTCCTTCTAATCGCTTCTTCGTCATCGACGATTAATATTCTTGGCATTTGTTATGAATGATAATTGGTAAATGATAACTGATGAATAAAAGCGAACCCATCATATTATCAAATGTACAAATATTAAGCCAATCTAAACACATTAGATTTAATTATAACCTAAACCATGCCTAATAATCCCCAATCGACAGCATGACCAAGGTGCAGGCAACTTCATTATGGATTCCTTCTTTTTTGGCCAATTGCATCAAAGTCGGGTTCTCGGTACCGGGGTTGTAGATGATCCTTTTAGGTTGCAGCCCTAGGATATAGTCATAATATTCTTCCTGTCTCCTAGGATTAAGATACAGCGTTACGGTGTCTACGCCTTCGACATCGGGGCGACCTTTTCGGATTTTTATCCCTTCTACCGTTCCATCCCTTACTCCTATTGGAACGATTTCGTGACCATGTCGTTTGAGGCTAGTTACTGCTTTGTAAGCATACCTATCTGGCTTGGTACTAGCTCCTAAGACTACCGTTTTTTTATTCATTGTATTTAAAGCATTTTGATTGTCAAGATATAACAATCCGAAGGTATGGTTGGTTCTTTTTAAGAATACGTGACTTAAGTGCTTGTCTAAACAACAAAACTATTTTAGCACATTTTACCCTTAATTCCAATATTCTTAATATCTTGAAAAATATGGATTTCGAGGCTGCTAAGCGACATATTATCCGAATTTTGAAACACGAGCTATCTTCCAACTTGACCTATCACTCTTTGGAACACACCATAGATGTACATGATGCCGCTATAAAAATCGCTGAAGCAGAGCAAATCCCGATTGAAGATGTATTGTTGTTAAAAACAGCGGCCTTACTCCATGATATAGGCTTCACTATTTCGAATGAAAACCATGAAGAAAACGGCTGTATAGTCGCTAGGAAGCTGCTCCCAAAGTATGGCTATGACGACCGAATGATTGCCACGATTTGCGACATGATTCTTTCTACCAGAATTCCGCAAAATCCTTCTAATAAACTAGAGCAAATTCTATGTGATGCCGACTTGGATTATTTAGGCAGAAGTGATTTTGAAACTATTGGTCAAAGACTTTATAAAGAGTGGAAACACTTTGGTATTGTCCAAAATAAAACCGACTGGAATCGGAAACAAATTGAATTTCTTAGAAACCATCGTTATTTCACAGACACCAGTCGGTCATTGAAAGCAGCTGTCAAGATAAAACACCTACAAAACCTGAAGGCGCAATTTGCATGAGCTATAAAGTATAATTTGGTTTCAGTTTTGCCGAATCCTCGCCTTTTCCGTAGAAGTCGTTAACGATTTTCACTACCTCTTCGATATCGTCGGTGACAGGCAACAAATCCATATCCTCTTGGCTGATATTGCTTTCCTTATCCAACATGACCTCTTTTATCCAATCTTTCAAACCAGACCAAAACTCAGAGCCCACTAAAATCACAGGCACTTTACTGATTTTATTCGTCTGAATCAATGTCAGAACTTCAAAAATCTCATCCATCGTCCCAAAACCGCCAGGCAAGGCAATAAAAGCCTGTGCGTACTTCACAAACATGACCTTGCGGATGAAAAAATAGTTGAAATCCAGATTTTTATCCTTATCAATATATGGATTGTGATGCTGCTCGAAAGGAAGGTCGATATTCAAACCAACAGATACCCCGTTGTTAAGGGCCGCTCCTCGGTTGCCTGCTTCCATAATCCCTGGTCCGCCACCAGTGATGACACCATAGCCTTCTTCTGTTAATCTTCTAGCAATTTCTACCGCCATGCGGTAGTAAGGGTGGGTCGTTTGGGTTCTTGCCGAGCCAAAGATGGAGATACATGGCCCAATTTTATTCATTCTTTCAAATCCTTCTACAAACTCAGAGACTACTTTAAACATCGTCCAAGAGTTTTCGGCATTCAACTGATGCCAGTGCTTCTGTTTGTGTATTTTTTTTACCCCATTTTCTTGATTACTCATTCTTCGTCTATATTTAATTTTAATAAAAAAGCTAGCAAAAATAGGAAAATAAATGCAATTGACTAAATTACAGGCCTCTCAATTAGAGTTTCCTCCATGAAAATCGAACTGGACAAAGAATGATTATT
>JAHDBO010000316.1 GCA_020630355.1 Saprospiraceae bacterium | reverse complement strand
GATGGGGAAAGGTTGAGGGTATTATCATTTTTTGAGTTTCATGACGTGCGAGAATCCTTCCTTTCATACTCAAAACCGCCTACCATCAAATCTTACCCCAAAACGTAACCCTACCGTAACCGTCCCTCGGTTGGATTCATTGACGGTGAGAGGCGTGTCGGCATCGCTCCAATCCACCATATTGATGCCGAAGTGGTAATTGTATCGCACAATAGGTGTCACGGTAATCAACTTGGTGATTCCAATATCAAGTCCGATTCCTAATGCGCCACCGAAGGTAATATCGTCTTGAGATAGATTATCCTGATAGCTGCTTTCCCTGTAAGTTGCTTGAGGAGAGAGCTGAATAAAAAAGCCTTTTTTGAAGGTATCATTCTGCTTGGAAAAAGTAGGACAATCGCAATCCGTATTGAAATCGAAAGGATAAATATTGGTATTCAAAAACAAGGAATATTTTGTTTCCTTCAAGTCCCCTGCCAGTACATTGGTAAAATCTACTTGTAAATTGTGCTGTGAAAAATTAATCTCAGGCGTGAACTCTATTCGCTTATTTTTCAATCTAAACCAATAATCCACCCCAACCGCATAGCCATTTCCCGTAATGTTTGCTTTCTCATCGTTTAGGGTGTAAGCGTCTTCTTGGCTATTGACCAAACTATAATAACCACTAATCCCAAACTGGGCTTGAATGTAGGATATACTCATGGCTGTAAATGCCAGTGTAATTAGAAAGTGCTTCATTTTGTCTTTTAATGCTGGTCAAAACAACATCTCGAAAAGGATTTTGACCGTTAATTTATTCAAAACGAAACGAAGATAAAGATTATTTCATCTTGGTGGCTTCCGCTTCTTCTATAAGGTTGGGATAATCCGTGATAATACCGTCTACGCCCTTATGCATCAAGTCAAGCATGGTAGGAAGGTCGTTGACCGTCCAAGGAATGACTTGCATTCCCATATCATGTGCTTGCTCAATCTCGTCATCAATTAACAGCATATAATAAGGGCTGTAAATCGTAGGGACATAACCCAGACTATCTACATTTTTGACGACACCGTCTTGGTTATAAACCAATAACGCAGTCGTCATTTCTGGTTTTTGAGCATGTACCAGTCGAAGCGTAGCAGGGTCAAAAGATTGGATACAAGTACGTTTTTCAATACCCAGTTCTTCGATTTCTTTAAGCAAAATATCAACAAAAACGCTGGGCTGCGGTACGAGTGTATCATACCAAGATGGGCGGGATTTCGTTTCTATATTATAAAAAATAGGCTGCCTATCCTTTTTAAAAATATGGTCTTCAATCGTACTGACCATATCCCGAAGCGACGGCTTGTGAGCAGCCTGTGGAACTTGTTCGGGGAATTTGGCATTACCCCTTTTTCCGCAATCATAAGTTTTTATGGTAGCGTAATCCATCTCCAAAACCCGAAGAGATTCCTCCAAAGAATCCAAGACAGGAGAGCCATCAGGATTGGAACAAATCTCATGGCTCATCCAAGGTTCGTGGGAGACAATCACTTGTCCATCCTTGCTGATGACCACATCCAATTCAAGGGTGGTCACGGGATATTCCAAGGCTTTCAAAAAAGCAGGCACCGTATTTTCGGGCATCAAACCCCTAGCCCCACGATGCCCCTGCCAGTCAAAATCGACTTCTTTTGTTGTACAAGCGCTCATCATTAAACATATTAAAGACGTCGAAACCGTCAGAGCCAACAAGTGCTGGGTTAGTTTACTAAACTGTGTCAAATTTAAAAATAGATTTTTAATAGATTTTATTCTAAAATCAGATATTAGTAGTTAGTCTTTAGATATTAGATTGATAATCATAACTTTATAGCCTACTGTTTTTACCAAAATCGAAAATAGAATAATTTATAACAATATTTTTTTACCCAAAAGCCCTTAAAAAAGGAGTTTTGGGGTCGGAAAAACAAGTTCGGGTTACTCCGCTTTTTTCTGTTCTTGAATCCAGCGGATAATAGACCTAATTCTGAATGAAAAATTTTGAATTTTGAATGACCCAGAACTCTTGGAGTTACTAGGTTTTAAAAACCTGCTTGCTCAGGCAGACTCACATACAAAATCATTTAGAATAATCACTAATAAACAACTCAATTTACAACAACCTCAAATACCCACCTCAAGGTCGAGGATAATTATCCGTTTCGAGTTGGACTAATTTACCAAATACCCAACCAATCGTATCCCCTACTTGTACTTGATACCAATAGTCCAATCCTAGTGGTTCAACGGAAGTTTTCGCGTGGCTTTGGTCTAGGATTTGACAGTAAGTATTGTGTTTTAAATTGGTGATGATATGGGCTTCAAGATGGGGTGCTTGCCGAAGGTTGGCATGAAAACCTTTGATATATAAATAATCTCCATTGACGGATAAAACACCTTTTATGAATTGCCTTGCGCCATGCAGGGTAGTTCTATCCACTTGCTGCTGTCCTGTCCTGAAGACCTTTCGCCCCTTGTATTCCTTGAAGGTAGAATAATAACCCAGACTACCTAGCAGTACCAATCCTAGGAAAGCAATGAAAATATAATATCTTTTTTTTAGTTTCAAAAGAAAATTATTCTATCATCAATTGTTTATTCT
>JAHDBO010000315.1 GCA_020630355.1 Saprospiraceae bacterium | reverse complement strand
TCCTTGTTTTTGGTGTACACGTCTTTTATCACAGCTTCTAGCGACTGCTTCTCTGAACCTATTTGATATACAATCAAGACTTTTTTCTTCCGAGTGGCTCTATCCAAAAGCACATCGTGAAAACTACAATCTATGGGGATATATTTTGCATCCATAACTACACAACAAGCGACTGATTCATAAAGTTGGGGCATTAAAAAACCGCTTTAAAGGGTTACCTTAAAACGGCTTTAGGGGGTGAGAGGGCGTAAGCCTTGATTAAAAGATTCCTTTCAATCATCCCTCGTTAAAAGTAGATCGTTTGAACTAAACGGCAGTTTTTATAAATATTTGTTGCGAAGGAGACCCAGTGTTTATGGATTCCTAAACGGAAAAATTTGTGGTAGAGTGTTTGGAGTAGAAATAAAGCAGGTTGACTTTATTATGTCACAAATATACATTTTATTTAGACGCCCGTCAAGAGCAAGTCTAAATTTCTTTCAAAATACCTCAGATTGTGACGATTAAAAGTGAAATATTTGAGATTTAAGCTCGTTTTTCACTCACCAATACAAAGGCAGGTGGAATATTCAAAGGAACAAAATTGACATCGACGTTGCCAAAAGTTTCTTTGTAGTATTTCTTTTTAGATAAAGAATAATGCAATTGAACAAAAGGCCCTCCCTCTACTAAATATGTTCTTGACTTTTGAAGTATATCCTCTCTCAATGTATCGGGCAAAAGAACAAAAGGCAATGCAGAAACAATCGCATCGGTCTTATCTGCACCAATTTGTTCCAAATAATACCCCATTCTTTCAGCAGAATCATGCGCAACAATCAGCCGCTCGTCTTGTATACTCTGTAAATCAGGAATAAACTTATCCATTATTTCAAAAGTAATCAACTTAGCATCGGGTCGCATTTGCTTCAAAATATGCTTCGTAATGACACCATCCCCTGCTCCTAGTTCAACAATCACTTTTGCCTTTGAAAAATCAATATGGCTCAACATTTCCTTACAAACGAATTTAGAACTTCGAGTGACTGTTCCGACTTGTTTGAGGTTTTTGATACCTTCTTTGAAAAACGCCCAACGTTTCATAATTGACTTTAACATGTTTTTGGATTGATTCACACATCTCAAAGGTAAGTAAAATCCAATAAGCATATTTTAATACAGCCCTCCCATACAAATTGTCTCTCATGGTGATGGTTTATTTTATATTTTTGTTACAAATAGCTAAAAGATATGGCAAGGCAGTCTTTAGAGACAGAACAGAAGGCACTCGAAATTAATTTGGATGATAAAATCTATGGCACTTTTGCTGAGATTGGAGCAGGGCAGGAAGTGGCACGATACTTCTTTCAGGTAGGTGCCGCCGCAGGGACGATTGCCAAAACGATGTCTGCTTATGACAAGGTTTATTCTGATAAAATCTACGGTATAGAAGCCAGCGGTCGCTATGTTTGTGAGTCGAGAGTATACAAAATGCTCGACCACGAATATGAATTAATGGTCAATCGACTCGGCAATGAAAGACCAGACACCAATTTTTTTGTCTTTGCAGATACTGTGGCGGCTATCAATTACAGTCGTACTATTAAAGGAGATGGTTGGCTTGGGCTTCGCTTTCAACTCCAACCCAATGGTGCTTTTAATGAGCTGGTACTCCATGTAAAAATGCTTGATAATGACAACGGCTTACAACAACAAGCTATTGGCATATTAGGTGTTAATATGGTTTATGCATGCTATCGCTATAATGATGATCCAGAAACGCTTATTGTTTCGTTGATGGATTCTCTTCGAGGACGTATTAGTATAGATATGCTACGGCTCATAGGACCGAATTTTGATAAGCTAGATAATAAAATCATCCCACTTTGGCTGGTCAAAAACAAGATGTGCGATGTGTCCATGCTCAACGAGGAGGGGCGACCCGTTCACGCATCTGAATTTTTATATAAAAAAAACATACTCGTAGTACGAGGTTCTTATCGCCCTGCTACCTTGGTCAACATGGACATGATACAGGCAGGGTACGAACAATTCCGTAATGAACCTGATATTGACCAAAAACGCAGTTCTTTACTTACCGAAATCACGCTGGAGAATTTAATACAAAGTGCCGACCTAGACGAACAAGACTATCTAGACCGTACGGCCGTGCTCTGTGAGTTAGGACAAACGGTGATGATTACGAATTGCGAAAAGCACCACAAACTCATCAATTACTTATCCGACTACCGCATCCAAAAACTAGGAATGGTCATTGGTGTACAAGAGCTTTTAAAAATCATTAATGAAAAATATTCTCAGCACCTCAACGGTAATTTACTAGCTGCTTTTGGAGAGTTATTCACACAAAATGTCAAATTCTACATTTACCCTGCTTTTCAAGAAGGTAGTGCAGAACTGATGTCAACCGCAAATATCCCGATACCTGAAGATATCAAGTTTTTATTCAAGCATCTTCTAGATAGCCAACATATTGTCGATGTAAAAGATTTCAAAAAAGAGCATTTACACATCTACTCCAAATACGTCCTAGAGTTGCTGCAATCGGATAAAGAAGACTGGGAGAAAATGGTGCCACCGCAGGTTGCCCAACTCATTAAAGAAAAATGCCTCTTTAA
>JAHDBO010000314.1 GCA_020630355.1 Saprospiraceae bacterium | reverse complement strand
TGAGTCGGTAGATTACAATCCAAGTCATCCTGATTATGTCCCTGAAATGGGCGATTTGGCGATTGGTTTGAACATTGCCTTCAGGAAGCCAGAAATCGACTCTGTGCTTTATGCCCGCCCGATGGCGGTCATTCGTGGAAATCGAATCATTCGCTTTCACGACATGATTAATGCTATCAGCACCAAGGTCAAAGTTGGGGACGATATTTTTGAGCGGATTATTACTTCCGAGGATGAATTAGAATATAAGAATTTTGAACTCAAGCAAGGTGACCGTATTAATTATCAAGGTATCCCCATTACTTTCGAGGGCTTTGAGCAAAAGGTCAAACATCCTGCATACAAAGCAATCGATGGCGACATCATCGTAGGGGCGAAGCTAAAAGTAGGGGAGACGAACCCACAATATGCGCAGCCTGTCTTTTTGATTAGAGGCAATCAGCCTTTCAATTTCAAAGATGAAGTCCAGAGCGAAGGGCTACACTTCCGATTCACGAAGATAGACCCGAAATCAGAAACGGTTTCTTTGAGTATCGCACAATCCGACAAAAGACCTGAAAAAATCAGGATTGAAGTCGCAGAGAAGGCACTGCGCTCGGATTATGTCGTACTAGAAGCGATTGTCTTCCCCGGTATCAATTGGTTCTGGTTTGGAACGATATTGATGTTATTTGGATTGTTCTTTAGTATGTGGCACCGCAGGGTGGTCAAATAAATTAGATTATTCATCTTTCTCATCTAGTTGTAAAACAAACCATTTTATTTCTTTTATATCTAAATTAGCACGCCGACCAGTTTCTACAGGCGCATAGTTTTTTGCAAGATAGTCCAAGATGACAGTTTCGTTTTCCCCTAAATCCCAAAGACCTTGACTTTCTTGCATCCATCTAATCATTTGTAACCAGCCTTCACGTGTGGCTCTATTTTGAGTAATCAATTTGGAAGAATGGCAGGCGGTGCAGGTTCCTCGAACAATATCAAATCCATCTGCATATATTAATCCAGAATGTAGATGAATACCATTAACAACTTTATCAAAATCGTCCTCTTTCATACTTGGGTACGAACTGTTTGAGACAAGTATTTCTCTTTCTTCTTTTAACCAATCAACATTTAAATCGAGCATAATCACGTATGAAAATGCGGCTGCCAATAAGACCAACATTGAAAAGACAAACAATTGTAACGGCTTTAAAACATCGTACTCCATCTTTATCTTTTTTGGACTTTAATCGCTATTCGATGACAAGCATTGTTCAAGTACCCTCTAGGGTTCCAACCTGGCAACAACATCGGTTGATCTTTGCCATTACTATCAGTTGCTTTTGCCCAAACTTCATAATAACCTTCTTCTGGAAATTGTACCTTCGCTCCAAAGGATTGCCACGCATATCGGTTCTTTGCTTCTTCTAGCTCACAGGGAAACCATGTCATTCCGAAATCTATAGAATAAGACACAGAAGTGATTTGCTCAGTACCAGTCCAAGCTTTTCCTTTTATCGGCAACTGCTGTCCGAGCTTAATAGTCGCACCCGTTTTTGGGAATGTAATCAGGGATTTAGTTGGCATTTCCTCGATAATGCACATATCTTGGTCTTCTACTTTAGTGCCTGGTGCAACAGGCTTACATGGTATTCTATAAGATTGTCCGAGCATTTTTGCGCCATCATGCACCCTGTTTCGAACGACTATTTTGTTAAGCCATTTACCAGAGCAAGAAGCAGGGTATCCTCCAAAAACCAATCGCAATGGATAACCATTCAATAAGGGCAAATCTTTGCCGTTCATCGACCAAGCAATTAGACTTTCCTCTTCCATAGCTTTGGCAATGGGAACGCCCCTTGAGATAACTACTTTATCTGCTTTTCCCGATATGTGAGTATCGGCACCATAATATCCTACATAGACCGCATTATTTTTAATTCCGACATCTTGCAAAACATCTTTCAAACGCACCCCAGTCCATGCGGCACAGCCTACCGCTCCTGTTGACCACTGGTTACCTTTTGCTGGAGGATTGAATTCCTTTCTACCATTTCCCCCACATTCCAAAGTCAAGTTATAGGTATACTGTTTAAAACGTGATTTCAGCTCTTTGAGACTATATGTTCTTTTCTTACGAACTGATTCCCCTTCAAAGCGGAGTATCCATTTTTCAGGATCAATATCTCTAGGTGGTAGTCCATTATTTCTAACAAAAAATAATTCATTAGGCGTCAGGGGATCATCGAGTAAATCTGCAGGTGTTTCTGCATTTATAGGTTTATCGTTCAATATTATCAATTGGGAGCTTTTTCCAGGCAAGTTGAAATCTTCATCACTCTGAGCCAATCCAGCGGGAATCATTCCTAAAGGAAAATGATCTGCAAATACCATTTTAGTGCCTAATGCAATGGACATAGCAGCCAAAGCACTCTTTCGAATAAATCCACGGCGATTGCTTTTCCCTATTCTTCCCCATAGAAGCTGATCAGCCTTTATGGGATCTTTTTTATAAAGCTCGTGAAGACCGATTTTTTTGATTTTTTCTGGTTTCATTTTAGTTTCGTTTAGATTGCTTAGGAGCTATTGTCATCTGTATAAAAAGATAGGCCCATTTGAAAATGTAAGTAAGTGTGA